>JBIIHY010000404.1:0-2716 GCA_044235305.1 Bdellovibrionota bacterium | reverse complement strand
AGTGGTCGATGTTGTGATCGTTATCCTGCCACTGGGGCCTTTTCTTATACTAAGGGTGACAGGTTGCTCAAGCGAGTTGCCAACGCCAGCGCTTGTGCCCTGTCTGCACTCTCCGTAGAACTGAGAGCGGTGGTCCGATATCTGGCTTACGCTGAACGAGGAGAATGTCGTCGGAAGTGGCTCAGAGAGGCCTGCCAGCATGATTCCTTGACTTGAGTGCTCAGCACTGAAGACATGACCGAGTTCGTGAGCTGTTACTACTGGATTAAATGCGCGGGATACCTGCTGGACTAAAAATGCCGCCCCGGAAGGGTCGGAATTGACACATCCGAGCCCAAGGTAAGCAAGTCCGATAACATTCTCATCCACGTCTCTGCCGGTATAGAGGGCATACACATCGATCAGATCAGCGCCGGTGTTGGTTCCATCGTGGAAGGTGCTAGAGCGATTAGTAGCATTTTTTTGAGAGAAATCGTCAAGCAGGGTCGACGAGTTGGTGGATGCCGTGTAGGTAGTGGTTGGACCGAACTGCCGAGCCACTTCGATCGTCATTCCTAGTTGTGCTTCGTAAAATACAGCGGCGTGGTGAACTATCGATAGTATCTTATCGTGACAATCAGCGTCGCTTGAGCATCCAAGGGAATCCGAGAATAGGGGATCAAAATCTGTGGCAACGTAAACGACTTTGTATGAAGCGCGAGCTTTAACTGTTGCAGCGCTTGTTGATGCAGCGGCTGACCTCGATGTGCTGATACTCGCCGGCAGCCCCGAAGCGCGACAGGTTGTATTGGCGATAAAGGCGTTCGGCGTGCGTGTCACGATTGCATTGCGGTAGTATTCTCTGGGAGCGTTGTCCACGACCGAGCGCACAAGGGCAAGACCATGAGCAGTCTTTGTAGTTGCTCGGCGATACGGCAGGGAGAATTCTAGCACTGGGGCGTTGCTCCTACGGTACAACACTGCGGTAATCGGTGCCCAGAGAGGAGAGCTTTTACCGTCATTAATGTGTCGCAATCGAGCTTTACCCCTCAGTAGAATCGGGCGCTTGTTTTCGTGCTCGGTAGCGGTAGCTGACCTCTGGACATTATTAAGAACCTTAGCGCGGGTAAGAATGACCTGAGCGCCACCTGAATAACCTGGTATGCGAATAGTAAAAGGCAGAGAGGGGAGGACAACTTCGCAGCGCGCCCGAGCACAAGCTGGCTCTGAGAGCTCTGTCAGCTCCGTCATAAGTCGCACCATATCTCCCGACACTCCAGCGTTGCTCGGGTGTGATTGGGCAGCTGCTATGCTCCCGACGGAGCACAGTAAGACTGCTGTTAGGAGCGCTATGAGTAGGTTTTTTTGTGAGCTACGCCCGAAAGAGCTATCTGAGTTTAGTATGCGAGGTCGCTGCATCAACCAACTATACCTGGTCGCTGTTCTTCCCGCTATGAAAAACGACCTCTAGTATCGTAGTTGGGTCGGCTCATACTTGCTGCGCACCGCCTTTACCCGAACGGACGAGCCCGCAGGCACGCCGTCGTCAAACAGAAGTGCCTGCCCAAATATCCATCCACGCGCCCCGGAGTCTGTTACCACGCGGTACCACTCCCCGGATCTGCGGTCGATTATTACCTGGGAGCCGGCAGGCAGAAGGAACAGCATTGACTCGGCCTTCCCTGGACCTGTTCTAACGGCTGCTTTAGTAGCTGTAATCGAAGCCCGCGATGAGGAGTGCGACCGGATAGTTGGCTCCAGGTATGTCTCCTGATCGGCCTCATCGAGCGCGCTGCCCAGAGATACCGTGTGGCTTGCTCGAATATTGCGAAGCGACTCGCGATCGTTGCCATAAGTAAAATCATTCTGTGCCGCGCGTGGTGATTGAGCGCGACCCTTAACCAGCTCTGCGAGCTCCTCGATACGCTTCTCGGCCGAGCGCAGGCCACGGCGAGAGGTCTCTAGCTCACGGGAAAGGATAGTAACTTGACTCTCCGCAATCTCAAGGCGCTGTTGAGCTGATACCTTGGTTGGAGTCTGCTCTACGGGTACCGAATGAGTCGGTCCCCGCTCAGGCGACAGGGCTTCACCGCGATCGCTTTCGTCAGCAGATCCGCGGGCGCGCCGAGTTGAATCCGTTGTGTATGTGGCCGTGCGGATGGTTGGAGCCCGATGGTCGCTGTCCGAACCTACATTATTGTCGCGAGCGAGCTCAGTCCGCGTAAGCCCTGACTGTGGGGTCTTTGGGGCTGATTGCGGCGCGCTGTTTATCTTCTGAAGGAGGCTCTCTTCGATAGTTTTAAGTTCCGTTTCACGCTGTTCGATATTTCTCTCTGAAATATCAGCAGTGGCCGTTGGTAGAGGCCCGCCTAGGGAGAGAGTTGAGAGCTCATCGTCTGCTGATGCGGTGTGAGCCGCCAAGATATGACTCGACACAACTGCCAAGCATAGTGAGAGAGCTAAAGTGTGCGCGGATGACTTTGCTACTCGTACCAGATGCTCGGTTGCTAAAGCGGTTTGTGATCCAGATATCTTCATACGCTCAAAGAAAAATAAGGGTACACCAGTATAATCGCAACCGAGTCATCGTCAAGGTTGCAGCTCAGTAAAAACGTTCAAAAACCTTTGAATTTACGAGCGAAAAACCGGGAAGCCTGTGTGGCTGTGAGGGTGAGCAACACCCACCTCTCTTATGGTAAAGATGTATCAATTGCTAATCAAATCTGGTGGCTGCCGA
>JBIIHY010000403.1:0-2719 GCA_044235305.1 Bdellovibrionota bacterium | reverse complement strand
CGCTGAGATACATGGAGGATTTTTCCACGTGCCAAAAATCGAAGAGCGACCCAAGATCCGCTTTCGCAGCAGGGAGGGGTTTTGCCGCGCTTCCTTAGGCTCCAGAATACAGGTATCCTCACCCCATGCTTCAACAACACGAGGTAAGAAAAAGTGCAGAAGCTCTTTCTGTTGCGGCTGCAGCAGCGTGCCTCGTCATGCCGATGGCAGTTGTCAGCACTGGATGCAAGAAAAACCCCCTACCTGAGCCCCAAGCCACACACGTTGAAAAACAAGAAACTACAGCAGCGTGGCAGGGTGCCGCCATGCCAGCAAGACATCTCTATGCAGGACTTCCGGTTGTGAGTAATCGCACGACCCTTGTAATCACCAATATAGGATTTATCTCTGGCTACGATAAAGAGCGACTTTCTCCAAGTTATGTGTGCTATCAGTTATTTCCGATTGGGCCGATTGGTTCGCGTGTAGATATTGAAGACCGACCCGGAAGTTTTACCGATGGAGACCTGTACGGCTTGCGGATGCCGAACAACCCTCTTAGCCACACAGGCTTTGACCACGGGCACCTTGCGCCTAACTACGCGATAGCCTCTCGCTACGGTCGAGAAGCTCAGAAGGAGACTTTTTTCATGTGGAACATCGTGCCTCAGGTGCCGGACCACAACCGAAGAACGTGGAAGTACCTGGAGGCGCTTGAAGCAGATAGAATCGCAAATGGAGCCGTGCTGTGGGTTGTTGACGGACCCGTATTCGACGCACACCGGGAGATTGCTGTGAAGCGAAACGGAATATCTACAGGGATAGAGGTTCCAGACGACCTCTACAAGATCTGGCTGCGCGAGGAGAACGGAAGCATCTCTGTTCAGGCGTTCATTATTCCGCAGTCTGCAAAACCAACTGATAACTTTTCGCAATTTTTAAAGACCGTTCGTGAGGTTGAGCAGGCTACAGGCATCAACTTCTTTGAGGAGCTTCCAGACGAGGTCGAAGGCCGTATTGAACAACAACGCCCAGACAGGGTGTGGTAGTAGCACGTGTTGACCCCACAAGCTTACTAGTACATCCGCCGCGGCACAACGAAACTAACACACCGCCCCGCAGCTGCACCGTCGCGACGGAATGAGTGAAAGTGCAGGTCTTCAAGGGTGCAGACTCCTGAAATCGCCACTCGGATATTAGAATCGATAGAAAGCAACTGATTACTCGCTGTGGCCGCAGTATCAAGTGAGAGCCGGCCTCCGTCTCGTTGGACAACGGCGGAGCTACCAATAGCCGAGACAACCTCCTGCCCAACTTCATACCGTGGAGTAGAGGCCGCCGGAAATATGACCGCCTCATACACCTCACCCACCTTCTCAACGGCTTTGCTGATTATCCCATTCGCTAATCCGCGCCATCCAGCGTGAACGACTCCCCACCCGGTGGTTCCCCTCAGAATAATAGGCACGCAATCGGCTGTTGAGATCCCGTACGCTAATGGCTTGTCATCGACGAGCACCTGCTTCGATATCGCGACAGCATCCCCTTCCCTGTGCTTTAGGAGGTCGCCATATACAGAGAGCTCCTGTAAGAGTGTCTCCGGGTCACTTACCTGAACGACTACATCTCCGTGCGTTTGATTGAGCAATAGCAACTGACCTGCTCCTAGTGCTGAACAGAGTTGCTTAGCGTCTGAAACGACCGCTTCACCCTTAAAGAATGTAGAGCGCAAAGTCATCCCGTGCAGTATCCCCTCTTCCCACCAGGGACGATAGGTGAACAGCTCACACCCGTTGTGGGTGACAAAGGTAAACAGCGGATTCATGGTTCTTAAGTTGTAGCGCTACGAGGAGAGCTCAGTCAACGTCTCAACAAGTAACGACGGAGCTAATCCGTTGATAACCAGGGCCGCCAACACAGCAATGATAACAAGCCGCTCTCGTAAGGATAAACGCGTCTCTACATCGCGCCCCTCAAAGGGCTGTCCGTAAAAGATCCTGGCAAAGAGCCTAAAGCTTGAGAATCCGTTTAGAGTCAGAGCAATCGCGATGATACCAACTAAGCCTCTATGGTGCTCAACCCCCTGCCCAAGCATTACCTCCTCTTCGATAAATCCGAGTGTGCCGGGAAAACCGACTAGTGATAACACACATACAAGGTAACAGACGGCCAGCTCGGGAAAGAGCGGGCCTATCCCAGTAGGCGAGAGAACCCCGCGAACGCCGAAGCGACTGGTCAAGAGTGAGCACACCCCAAGTAACCCCAAGGCTGCAATCAAGACGTTCGTAGCATCGAGCAAGGAAACTCCGATGCCTATGTGCCCCAGTCCGGTCACACAGACTGCCATAAGGCATACGTGGCTTAGGTAGAGGTATCCAGGAATGCGCTTAAGCCGGCGCTCGGCAAAGAATAGAAGCGCGGCGTACACCAACCCGGTAACAGGCAGAACAAGGAAGAGGTAGCTACCGAATTCGCCCTGGTACTCTGCGACAATCGGCATATAGAAGCGAAAGAAAAGTATCAATCCAAGCTGTATGAAGATGATCGGTAGAAACACCGTACTGCGAGGCGCTCCAAGAAACGGAACTACCCAACTGTGAAACGGAAACAGCCCCACGACTATCGCTGAAGCCAACACCAATGCCCCCAGGTCAAGCGATATAAGCAGCGGTGTTGCTGGAAGTAGCCCAAAGGATTCAAGCCCCCTTAGAACTAGGGACATAAGCAGTAGCGCTATAGC
>JBIIHY010000402.1:0-2723 GCA_044235305.1 Bdellovibrionota bacterium | reverse complement strand
CCGGCATTGTTCACCACGACTGGATCGACTCTCGTTTCAGTTAGGCCTGAGGCTATAACCCTCTGCGCTCCGGGCTCTGGCCTCGTCGATGGGGTTGTAGCCGAGGTTGTGTATGGTGGGTCTCACGCCGACGTGGCGGTAGCGCTTGGGGAGAAGGTTGTAGTACGCGCAAAGAGCGCAGCCCAGTTTGATGTAGCACCCGGAAACCCTGTTGGGGTGCAGATCGCTGCTTCAGGCGTAGCACTCCTTGGGGTAAAGGATTAAGCATGAGGAAGCGAGTGCTCCTTGCCCCTGCAAGCTTTGAGTGGAGGTGGTTTGTTGTTCCTTTAGTGGTGGTAGTTGTTATCTACTGGGTTGGCGGGCGACTTTTTTTTACCCTGGACAGTGACCCTGTCACCCTTCCTATGCTTGAGCTTTCGGAGGAAGGCGAGCGGCAGCTCGCCGAGGTACAGCGGGCGGTAGCAGACACGCTCTCTACTGGTGCCCCTCTTGATATTACACTCTCTGCGGATCTCTTAAATGCCTGGGTTAAGCTTTCTCCACGCGAAGAGCTAAGGATGATTGGAGAGCATACCTGGATTACGCTGCGTGACGGGTTGGTAGTTGCGCAGATAAGCCTCCCACTTGAGCTGTTCGGTAAACCCGGCTTTTACTTTAACGGCTCAGGGGTATTCTCAGGGGAGCTTAGAAACGGTCGACTGAGCCTTGAGATAAAGGAGCTCTCGTCAACCTCCAACTCTGCATCTGGTGTCGCCCATGCAGTTAAGGCACTTGGCGGTGATAGGTTGATTGAACGGCTAAAGCTTCATGATGCGATTCCTGAGGGGATCCTTAAGCGTTGTAGCGCTCTGCTTGGTGGAGCAGCGTTCAGGCTTCACTGTGAGCCACTAAGTCCATCCAAGGGTGATAGCTTGTGAGGGTTAGGGCGCTCTATCCACTGGGTCTCCTGGCCTTCGTTGCCGTGTTTATGGCCTACCCCCTTGGGTCTATCCTTTCTCGCGCCGTGTGGGTCGATGGGGAGGTTACCCTTACCTTCTTTACTCTGATGTTAACCACAGAGAGCTTGCGTGACATTCTTATAAACTCACTCAATCTTGCACTCTCGGTCACAGCACTTGCTTCGGTGCTTGGTTACGTCTTTGCTTTCCTCCTCTCGCGCTATCGACTTCCGGCCGCCCGTCTGCTGCACACACTGCTCTTGCTTCCGCTCATTGTGCCACCTTTTGTTGGGGTGCTGGGGGTCCGGCAACTCTTCAGCCGATTTGGTAGTGTGAATCTTCTGTTGCTTAAGTGTGAAATTATTAACACCCCTATCGACTGGCTCGGTAGCGGTGGTGTTCTTGGGATAGTGGCACTTCAAACCATACACCTCGTTCCAGTTATGTACCTGACGGTCTCTGCTTCGCTAAGAAACAGCCACAGGACGCTTGAAGAGGCAGCGATAATGAGCGGCGCGTCACACCTTCGAACTGTGATGCGGATAGTAGTGCCTCTTTCAACTCCGGGGATATTTGCCGGTGCCGTGCTTGTTTTTATTGGGAGCTTTACCGACCTCGGAACGCCGCTTGTGTTTGAGTACCGGTCGGTTATCTCAGTACAGATCTACGACATGTTAAGCGACCTGCATGAGAATCGAGTTGGGTATTCGTTCGTGGTCTTTGCGTGCTTCCTCTGCACAGTGCTCTTCTTGTTGGCCAAGAGTTCGCTTGCCTCTGGGCACTACGCCGGCTCGGGGCGTATCTCTGATCGCGGTGCCGACCGGAGGCTTTCGCCCAGGATTAGTTTGCTTCTATCGATTGCTATCGCTTCATATGCTGCGCTTACCTTGCTCCCGCAATTCGCCGTTTTACTTCTCGCTGTCAGTGACGACTGGTTTATGTCGGTGCTCCCATCAAAGGTGTCGCTTACCAATATGGTTCACGTGTTACAGCACCCCCTCACCGTGCAGAGCTTGCTTCGCAGCCTGGCCCTTAGCACGATCGCCGCTCTTCTGACCCTGGTGCTTGGGTTTTTAATGGCGATTCGGATAGCACGTGGTCGGGCCCGCGAGCAGATTTTGTTTGAAGGAGTCTCACTTGTTCCACTTGCAATCCCTGGGATCGTTTTTGCGTTTGGATTTATCTCAGCATTCGCAAATACAATTTTAGATAATCGCGTTAACCCGTTCCCCTTACTCATTGCTGCGTACGCAGTGCGTCGGCTTCCATCGATGGTGCGGTCGGCGTCGGCAGGGTTTCAAGAGGCAACGCGGAGCCTTGAAGAGGCCGCGTTGATGGTTGGGGCCTCGCCGTTTCGCGTCGGTCGCGAAGTGGTGTTCCCGCTAATGAGGCGGCACCTCGTTGCTGGTGCGATGCTAACGTTTGCTTACTCGATGGTTGAGGTGAGTGACGGAATCCTGCTTGCACTTGAGGAGCGCTTCTATCCTGTCAGCAAAGCGATGTATGTGCTGATGTCCCGACCCGATGGGTTAGAGCTTGCATCAGCGCTTGGTGTAATAGTTATGGTTATTATGGCGGGGGTTTTCTTTACCGCTGAGGCACTCGTTCAACCACGTAGCAGGGTTACAAAGAGAAAACCTAACATAAGCACCGCCGTTGTGGCCGTGCTATTAACGACGGCGACGTCCCTTGTCGTTTTAGCCCCACGTGTGGCCGCTGCCGAGGGTGATGAGGTGGTCATCGTTTCATCTCATTGGGAGGGAATTAAGAAGGAGCTTGGGGACG
>JBIIHY010000401.1:0-2727 GCA_044235305.1 Bdellovibrionota bacterium | reverse complement strand
CTCCCCCAAGGGCACGAATTAGCCCAGACACCGATTCCCGGAGTTCTGGATCATCTTCTACGACCAGCACCTTCTGCCCTGCAAGAGGCAGAGCGGTCTCCGTAGAGCGCTCAACAAAAGATAGAGATTCCCCGATAGCAGGAAAGGTAACCGATACTTCGGTTCCCTCTCCAGGCTTACCACAGATTCGCAGCTCACCCCCCTCGGCATCAACAAGAGCCTTAACAATAGGCAGACCCAAACCACACCCTGACTGCTCGCTGCGCACTGCCTTGAAGTTGGCAGCAGCATCGTAGATTGAACTCAACCTACTTGGATCGATCCCTGGCCCCTTATCAATCACGGAGATGATCACAAAAGAGCCGCCGCAACCATCACTGTCTTGCCTGGCCGCAAGAAGCACTTTTCCCCCATCAGGGGAGAACTTGACCGCGTTGTGAGCGACATTAAAGAGTATCTGCTTTAAATGCTTGGGATCGACCGACACCAGCGACACCTCATCACAGCCTCTCACCTCAAGACTGACTTTCTTCTTAGACGCGGTCGCTTCAAGCATACCCACTACAGCGCGAACCGATCCAGCGACAGAGACGTTCTCTTTTTGGCTATATAGCTGTCCAGTGACACCGCGTGTTACATCGATGAAGTCTTCCATCAGCGACAAAACATACTCGCCATGCTCCCTAATGTGTCGCAATGCTGTGCGTTGGCCTGCATCCAGGGAAGACTCGAGCAATAGTTCGAATGTCTGGGCCGCGCATACTATCGCCGTGATTGGATTTTTAAGTTCATGGGCCATGGCGTTGGCAAGCATTCCATGATCGCTCAAAACCCTCTCTGCAACGGCAACTCTATGTGCACATCGTGAGACGTAGAAACGTTGACGAGCGCGCCACCACATGCACAGGCTGACTGCTGAGACGACAACAACGATAGAGAATACAAGCGAGAGGACTGCAAGAACAACCACAAACTACCTGACGAGAACTACAATGGCACAACAAGCAGAGCCCGCTGCGACTTCTACGAAACAAGAAGACCACAACCACCCCGACCACTTAGAGTATCGGTGGACTTACTGCTGCCCTTGAGCTGAAAAATGCGCTGTAAACAGTTTAAGAATTATCTCAGCACCCTCTAGGTAACTAATTTCTCTCGACAAACACCGAGCAGCTACCGAGTCAATCAAACTACCAACGCTGTCCACCATGCGCTGCGTCAACCACTCTGTCGAGAGTGCGACTACGTTTTCTCGGATTACTCTAAGCCGTCGCGCCGAACCTTCAGCGGAGGTGTCAAGCCATTCGCTGTGTTCTGTGATTGCCGCTACCGCGGCAGCCACGCCCTCTCCCGCTGTAGCAACGGTTTTCACAACTTTGGGCTCCCACCGATGCGATGAGGAATCCCCGATAGAGAGTAGCGCCAGGATATCCTTCTCCAAGAGCAACGCCCCATCTCTGTCGGCTTTATTGATGACAAAGAGATCTGCGATCTCCATCAATCCGGCTTTGATAATCTGAACGCTGTCCCCCATACCCGGGACGAGCACCACAACGCAGGTATCAGCGGCGCGAACGATATCAACCTCAGCCTGACCTACCCCCACCGTCTCAACAAGCACAACATCGAAGCCTGCACTATCCAAGACGTGCACAGACTCAAGCGTTGCGCGCGCGAGACCGCCGAGGGCTCCCCTCGTAGCCATACTACGGATGAAAACGCCGGGGTTATTCGCCGAGCGGTCCATCCTGATACGATCACCTAGGAGAGCACCTCCACTGAAGGGGCTAGAGGGGTCTACTGCGAGGATGGCAACACTTGCTCCATGCTCGACGTAATGGGATGCGAGCTGATCCACGAGAGTAGATTTTCCTGCACCTGGCGCACCGGTGACCCCGACAACGCGTGCACGGCCATGCGGTCGGCGCAACGTGGCAGCAAGTTCCCGAGCACCAGCCGTGCGCGCCTCCAGTCTTGTGATTAGCCGCGCTACCGCGCGGCTATCCCGAGCAAGGACTCTGCGGACAAGTTCTTCATCAGAAAACTTCATATACTGATGCTACTGCCGCTTAGACTACTATGCCAACTGAATAATTTCGTTGAGCAGCTGATTAATTGTCGTAATAATTCGCGCACTAGCCTGGAATCCTCGCTGAAGAGTGATCATACGAACAAATTCCGACGCAGTATCCGTGGTAGACAGCTCAAGCGAGCCCGCCTTCACTTTACCGAGGGTGCCGGACCCAGGACGCCCGATAATGGGCTCACCAGACGTAAGTGATTTTGAGAGCAAACTAAACCCGTTTCGAGTAAGGCCTTCAGGCGATGAGAAGGAGGCTAATCCAATAGTACCGATATTTGCGCTTTGGCCGTTAGATAATTTGGCCGAAATCAGCCCCGAATCATCAATCGAGATATCAGTCACGGCACCAATACCTTTACCATCCTGCGAGATAACTTGGATATTCGACTGACCGGAGTACTGCGTAAAGCTTTTGAAGCTCACATCTATTGAACTTGCATTCGAGCCATTATTCCACGCTATAGCAGCCGTAATGTCGGTCGCTGGAATCGTCCCAGTGCGCTGCCCATCGCCACCAAATGAGAGGGTGCATGAGCCAACTTCTCGAGGGAATCCAGAGAAACTACCGGGGGCCGCATCTACCTCCTCGTTCTTGGCATAGAGTTTGACCGTATACTGAGGAGCAGTCGCTCCGGTTTTAAAGA
>JBIIHY010000237.1:0-5330 GCA_044235305.1 Bdellovibrionota bacterium | reverse complement strand
GGGTGTGTACCCGTCCTTTGACCACGGCGTCCTTCCCTCCGTTTATTCCTTCAACCCAGCGCGCCCAGCGTGGGTTGACGAGCTCATTACCCCGCTGCTGGTAGCAGAGCGCGGTGATTTGCCGAGTTCGGCTTCTGTTTTCTTGGACCGACTGAAAATTTTCAAAGATCAACAGCTGAGTGCACAGCTTGCCCCAGTGCTCGTTGAGCATGAGAAGCAGCCTGAGCGGGAGCAGCGCGATGGATTGACGCAGGTAAAGTTGTCAACGGTTCTGGGTGCTGCCCAGGGTCTCGCGGCCGGTATTCCCGTGTGGAAGCGAGTCTCTCTTCGTTCACGTTCCACGGTGGTAGTTGTCGGAGTGTGCGTTCTGGTCGCTCTCCTGGTGGGGGGAGCGGTAGTCGATTCAGTACGAGCGCGGGCCAAGCGTCAGATCGCTCTTGAGGCTAACCCAGGGGATGTCGCTCTTGATGATATGGTAGGTGCCGGATGGGAGGGGCAGCAGCGGCAGTTGCAGAAGATGTTTGCTTCAGAGGACCCATTGGCCCACGACGCATTGCTGCGCCTTCTGCGTACCGTAACGGAGCCGGAGGCGAGAGATTATATCGTTGATGGACTCCTTTCTCGATCTCAGCGAATGGGTCTTGCTTTGAGTGCTGAGCAGGTCGGGACGTGGAAGCGTAAGCTCAAGGGACCGATTCCATCCGGCGCCCTTCTTGAGCGTCTATTAAGGATTGTCGATCCCCTGGTTCCAGCAGAAGCGCGTGTTCAGCTGCTCACGGAGCTTTATGCGGAGCAGCCAACGCTTGCTATGCGATTGGCATTAGCAGCGTCATTGGATCTCGGTTCCAGTGAACCGTATCGAGTTGTCGTGGTGCGGGGCTCCAAAGAGAGTGGAGGTATTCGCGGAGGCGAAAAACGTTCTCTCTTTGCCCTTGCACTTGCAGTGCCCGATCTTGCAAATGCATTCCTCGATTCTATACGCCCGCACATTTCGCGGATTCCTGATGAGGACATTGCCTGGCTTGTAACCCAACTCTCTGTAACAAATACGTCCCTTGCATACGAAATGGCGGGTGTTCTTATCGCTCGTCAAGTAGTCACCGGACCGCGCTCGCTATTTTTGCGGGAGCTTGAGCCGTCGGCGGTGATATCTGCGTCGGTTAGGGCTGTGCTTGTTAGCTGTGCCATGTCAGGGCCAACGCGCAACGACTTGCCTGCCCTAGCATCGTGGAGTTCCCCCTCGGCCGCTCGTGTTCTTGCGCTTGTTGCGCTAACAGCGGAAGATGAGCAGGTCGTGGCAACAGCATTCGATATCATGGCGGCTAAGCCAACGACCTCCACTTCAGTGGCAAACATACTCTCCGCTGTTCGTGGTACAAGTGAGGTTAACAAGGCTCAGGCAGCTCGTATTGTCGCTTCCGTGATGTTGGACGCAAAGTTGTCGGATGAGGATATCTCCAAGGCAGTAGCCGGCGTTGATCTGTCTGAGGAGTGGGGCGTAGTTGTTCGTGCTCTGCTTGATGCGCATGCAGACCGGGTTGTTGTGGAGTTGCTGCATCGCTACGGTGATAGCCTCGATACAGAGCTACTATTTGAGATTCTGGAGCAGGGCCGACCAAAGGTGAAAATTAGTGCGATAGAGGTGTTGAGTCGGTCTGAAGATGTTGGCATACGAAGACGTGCACTGGAGTTATATCCCGAAGAGAAAGAACCCGATGTTATTGCAGCGTACGAGCGACACCTCAAAGATAAATAGGTTTTCAACACTGTGCGACCTAAGCTGGCTCTGGTGTTGTGCTCTGATTGTGCTCATAGCCTGCAGTTGTATCGGATGTGCCGTTGTTTCCTCGGGAACAACCGAGCTCGTGGGTAAGCCAGTCCCGTGGTCGCGATTGATGCTACTCGATGGCACCCAGGTTCCCCTTACGCCGGATGCGGGAAATATCCATGTTGTGCTTTTCTGGGCCTCGTGGTGCCCACGGTCTCGATACGTAGTTGAGGATTACGAGCGACTTGCGCATCGGCTCGGCGGGCATGATCGGCTTTCGTTCTTTGCGGTCAGTATCGATAAGAATGAAGATTTCGAAACGTTGAAGCGGCGCATCGACTCGCAGGGATTGCATTCAATCAAGCACTGCTTCTCTGGTAATGATGTGCAAGATGAAGCCTTCCTGCATTTTAACGGCCACACCATTCCGTTCGTGGTTGTGATAGATTCTCAGGGCGTCGTTCGAGTTGTGACACCTCACGTTGATGAGGCCGAGGAGTTCTTAAACTCTAAGGGGTACGAAGAGGTTCGTTGATACTATCGTAATTACTGTAGTAGTGGAGCGTTGAGGTGTATCTGCTCTGAGGAATGCGGGAGGGGGGACTTGAACCCCCACACCTTTCGGCACCAGATCCTAAGTCTGGCGTGTCTGCCATTTCACCACCCCCGCACGGGGTTTTCACGTAACATTACAACAGCAACATTATAACAGCCTGACATGACGAGTAAAAATAACTCGCTAGCGGCTTTATAATACCCTCGGGAGCATATATAATCCCGCGGCTCGTTGCAAGAATGGGGTTTGTAAAATGGAATTTCAAGTAGCAATTCAAGATATCGATGAAATCACTAAGCAGCTTTCAGTAACTGTTCCCCAGGAGCGGGTTGCGAAGGAGTATGATAACTCGCTTAAGCAGGTTGCACGCACTGCACACATTAAAGGTTTCCGCCCAGGGAAGGTCCCTCGGCAGATGGTAGAGAAAATGATGGGCGACCGCATCAGGTACGATGTCGCTAATAAGCTCATCAACGAGTCGTTACGGCAGGCATACGACGAGAATAAGCTTGAGGTTGTGGGTGCGCCAGACGTGGAGCTCAAGGACGTCGAGCCAACAAAGGCTATGGAGTTCTCGGCGAAGGTTTCTCTTTATCCTCAGCCGGTTATTTCAAACTACAAGAATCGATCCGTCTCCGTCGTAAAGCGCGTTGTAGCGGATAAGGATGTTGAGGCTGCTGTCGCTCGAATTCGTGACAGTAAGGCAGAGTTAAAGCCTCTCGAGGGTCGGGAAGATGCTCAGAAGGGCGATGTAATTGCGCTTTCAGTGTCGGTTTCTACTGATGGCGGTGAGTTCTCTCGAGGCGAGCCGTTCGTTGATGAGCTTGGAAACGGCAAGCTCCCGAAGGAGGTAGAGGACGGCGTTGTCGGGATGACTAAGGATCAAGAGAAAGAGATCTCTTTCGTCGGTGGCGATGATCTTCCGAATGCAGAGCTGCGCGGTAAAAGCCTTGTATATAAGGTCGGATTGCATGGCGCTTTCACTAAGAGCTTACCTGAGCTGAATGACGATTTCGTAAAGACGCTCGGCATGGAGGTTGAGACTGTAGATGCTCTGACTTCCAAGATCCGCGAGCAGCTCGTTGCGCAGGCAGAAGAGGAGATGAAGTCCGAGGCTCAAGGGGCGCTGCTTGATCTTTTGGTGAAGGAGAACCCGTTTAAGGTTCCCGCCGTTATGGTTGACGATGAGATTCGCGGAATCGTTGCCCGATATGGCTTTGCCGGACGGGGTGCCAACCCTGAAGATATCGATATCACACCATTCCGATCTCAGTTCGAAGAGTTAGCAACTAATCGTATCCGCTGTGCGATCGTTGTTGACCAAGTTGGGTCTCTTGAGGATGTAAAAGTGGAAGAGTCTGATCGAGATGCGATGCTTCAACGGATCGCCGATCAGAATGGCTCATCGGTCGATCAGGTTCGCAAGACCCTTACGGATAAGTCTCGCGTCATGGGATTCCTTCTCGAGGTGCGACGCACCAAGATTTTGGATCATATGATGGCTAACACGACTGTGACCTACACCGACGCTCCAGCTAGCGCTGAATCCTCGGCGGCCGCTTAGTAGGCCTAACTAGTTCGTTTGCTAGGTGCGCTCCGCTTCCCGAATTGGTAGTTTGGGCTGGCTTAGCGGTATCAATAGTGTATTCTCTGGATAGCGTCATGAGCAACGTTGGTTTTGGCCAGCGAGCTTTCTGTGACCTTTCTGAAATCTGTAGTTGATTGTACTACTTGCCTTTGTTACGGTGCGGCTCTGGCGCCGGGTAGTGGTGCTGTCTTAAATGGTGGTTTACATGGCTTATATTCCTTACGTTGTCGAGCAAACGGGGCGCGGAGAGCGTTCGTACGACATCTATTCTCGTCTCCTCAAGGAGCGCATCGTGTTTCTTGGTACTGAGGTAAACGACATGGTCGCAAACCTCATTATCGCGCAACTTTTATTCTTAGAGAGCGAAGATCCAGAGAAGGATATATTTCTGTATATCAATAGCCCAGGCGGTGTAGTTACCGCTGGACTAGCGATATACGATACGATGCAGTACATCCGCCCGGATATCTGCACTGTGTGTGTAGGTCAGGCAGCTAGTATGGGGGCTGTGTTGCTTGCTGGAGGTGCTAAGGGGAAGCGCTCTGCACTTCCGCACTCGCGTATTATGATTCATCAGCCGCTTGGCGGTTTTAGTGGACAGGCTTCTGATGTGGAGATCCACGCTAAGGAGATGCTGCGGGTGAAGAAGGAGCTGACAGAGATCCTGTCGTTTCACACCGGGAAGCCGTACAAAGAGGTTGAGGCCGACAGTGATCGCGATAATTTCATGACGTCGATACAGGCCAAAGAGTATGGCTTGATCGATGATGTTTTTGAGAAGCGCGCTGTAGAAGCAAAGAAAGAGTAGTCTCTACTGAGGTGAGGTCGACGTGACAAAATCCGGTGATAAAAATCGCAACACATTAGTGTGCTCCTTTTGTAGTCGTACACAGGAGGAGGTGCGTAAGCTTATAGCCGGGCCGTCGGTGTATATATGCGACGAGTGTATTGATCTTTGTAACGATATCATTCGTGACGAAGTTGATACGGAAGTAGCTGTTCCGACGCAGTCAAAGGTTCCAAAGCCAAAAGATATTAAGACGTTTCTCGATCAGTACGTAGTCGGACAGGATTTCGCTAAGCGAGCGCTCTCTGTTGCAGTTCATAACCACTACAAGCGACTTGAGGCAAAGTCCGCCAACAGTGAGGTTGAGATAGCCAAGTCGAATATCCTCTTGATCGGGCCAACAGGTACGGGAAAGACCCTTCTTGCTCAGACGCTAGCTCGCATCCTTCAGGTGCCGTTCACCATTACCGATGCCACCACCCTTACGGAGGCTGGGTACGTTGGAGAAGACGTTGAGAATATCATCCTCAACTTGCTGCAAAACGCGGACTACGACGTTGAGAAGGCGCAGCGCGGGATCGTCTACATAGATGAGATCGATAAGATCTCTCGTAAGGCTGAGAACCCATCA
>JBIIHY010000005.1:0-23559 GCA_044235305.1 Bdellovibrionota bacterium | reverse complement strand
GAAGGTGTGCAACAGGCGCTACTTAAGATGCTTGAAGGCACGGTGGCAAGTGTCCCCCCTAAGGGAGGGCGTAAGCATCCTCAACAGGAGTTTCTGCAGGTAGATACAAGTAATATCCTCTTTATCTGTGGAGGAGCCTTTGTTGGCCTCGAGGATATAATTCGCCGCCGAGTAGGAGAGAAGAAGCTCGGGTTCGGAACTCGCGAGAAGGGAACTAAGAAGCAAGTAAAAGATGAAAAGCGCTCGCTTCTCAGTCAAGTCCAGCCTGAGGATCTGCTCAAGTTTGGTCTAATTCCTGAGTTTATCGGTCGTTTGCCGATGGTGGCTGTTCTTGATGACCTTGATGAGCCAGCCCTCATGAAGATCCTTGTAGAGCCAAAGAATGCACTGACAAAGCAATACAAGCGGCTTTTTGACCTTGAGAACGTCCAGTTGCGCTTTACCGAAGGTGCGTTGAGCGCTGTTGCAAAGCAAGCTATCGAACGAAAGGCTGGAGCCCGTGGTCTTCGGGCTATTCTTGAGTCGCTCATGTTGGATGCTATGTACGAAGTGCCCTCGGATCCTGACATCAAAGAGGTAATTGTCTCTGAAGATACTGTGGTAAAGGGAGAGAAGCCCTTGATCGTGTATCAACATGCAGAGTCTGCCTAGTGTGGATGTAGGCTTTTTGTCTGCTCTCTTGACCGCCGGTAGGCCCTATTTGTGAGCGGTATCGGCCCACAAAGTGTCAAAAAAACGTCGCAGAAGCTGATATAATTTTCCGCACACTTCGATTTTAAAACACAAGTTTCTTTGTGGTTGACGACGTTCTCCGCGGTATCGTGGTGCTTGAGTAGTCGTAGTGACCAAGAATCAGGAGATCTCTCGCGAAACACTTTAGCTCGCTGGGTTGTAGGACGAAGTTTCTCTAAGTAGTCAGTGTATTATTGTGATTTTCTTGGGGCTCGATTAGCATCTTATAGATAGACGCAACATTCTGTGCGGCGTCAGAAAAGCTACACTACGAACTGTGAGGGGCACGTCTACCTCTCATGGAACGCCAGAGTAGTTGTCCCAGTAGTTATAGGGATTGTTCCAGTAGTTACAAAGTGTGGAGGCTGATGGTCTAGACGATATTCGTCCGGAGCGCATCCAAAGCAGATAGACGGTTACTTAGTCACGGTTACGCAGTCGAACTAGACTTTCTTGGTACGAAATGAAATCACCATTACAAAATCCAATTCCGCTCCTTCCCCTTCGTGAACTTGTGGTTTTCCCACAGCAGGTAGTGCCGCTCTTCGTCGGGCGCGAAAAGAGCGTAAAAGCTATTGAAGAGTCTCAACGCGAGGGGAAATACATCCTGCTCGCGGCGCAAAAGGATGCTCGTACGAGCAATCCGGGGCCTAAGGATATCTACTCCATTGGAACCCTCGGAGAGGTCGTTCAGCTGATACGGCTGGCTGATGGTCCGATTAAGGTCCTTGTTGAAGGTAAGGCCCGCGCGCGCATTAAGAAATTCGTGCGTGAAGATGACTTCATGCTCGTTGATGTTGAGGAGATAGTTTCTCCATCAGAGGTCTCCACTGAGCTTAAGGCCTTGATGCGTTCTGTGAACGTTACGTTTGAAAACTACGTCAAGCTCGGCAAGAAGGTTAATCCTGAGATGGTTATGCAGGTTAACGCCATCGAAGATCCTTCGCGTTTGGCAGACCATGTTGTTGTTCAGCTCAATATCAAGCTTGAGGACAAGCAGGAGATCCTTGAGACAATCGACCCACAAGAGCGTCTTGAAAAGATCCTCGCTCACATGAAGTCAGAGATTGAGATCTTACAGGTTGAGAAGCGCATTCGAAGTCGCGTTAAGAAGCAGATGGAGAAGACGCAGAAGGAGTACTACCTTAACGAGCAGATGCGCGCGATTCAAAAAGAGCTTGGAGAGAAGGATGACTTCCGAAATGAGATCCAAGAGCTTGAGGATAAGTTTAAAGCTAAAGACATGCCTGATGAGGCACGAGATAAGACAGAGAAAGAGATTCGCAAGCTCAAGATGATGTCGCCGATGTCTGCGGAGGCTACAGTCGTTCGTAACTACGTCGACTGGATGTTGGCGCTTCCTTGGAATGAGTGTTCCAAAGAAGAGATCGACATGGAGAAGGCGCGCGAGATCCTTGATGAAGACCACTACGGTCTCGAGAAGGTCAAAGAGCGTATCCTTGAGTACCTGGCGGTTCAGAAGCTCGTCGGTAAGATGCGCGGACCTATTCTGTGTCTCGTAGGTCCTCCAGGAGTAGGTAAGACTTCGCTCGGTAAATCGATTGCGAAGTCGACAGGACGTAAGTTCGTCCGTGTCGCTCTAGGAGGTGTTCGCGATGAGGCAGAGATTCGTGGTCACAGACGTACGTACATCGGCGCTCTTCCTGGAAAGATAATCCAATCCCTCAAGAAGGCCGGAACCAGTAATCCTGTGTTCCTGCTTGATGAGGTTGATAAGATGTCTACTGATTTCCGCGGTGATCCATCGTCCGCTTTGCTGGAGGTGCTAGACCCTGAGCAGAACGATTCGTTTAACGATCACTACCTTGATTGTGATTACGATTTGAGCAAGGTGATGTTTATCACCACTGCTAACTCGTTGCACACGATCCCTCAGCCTCTGATGGATCGTATGGAGATCATACGACTCTCCGGGTACACCGAGCTTGAGAAGGTTGCTATCTGTAAGAAGTATCTTATCGAGAAACAACTTCAAGAGAACGGCCTCAAGTTGTCGAATGTAGTCGTTGATGATGAGGTATACTCTGAGGTTATCAATCGCCACACGCGTGAAGCAGGTGTGCGTAACCTTGAGCGCATGATCGCAACGCTTGCTCGAAAGGCAGCGATTGAGGTGGTTGAGAAGGGGCCAGATACTGTGGTTTCGATCACTAAGGCCAACCTTCCTCGGTTCCTTGGTCAACCTAAGTTCCGCTACGGTAAGGGTGAAGAGCTTGACCAGGTAGGATTAACTACTGGTCTTGCATGGACTGATAAGGGTGGAGAGTTGCTTGTTATTGAAACAACTGTACTGCCAGGGCGCGGCCGTCTACAGATTACCGGTAAGCTCGGCGACGTGATGCAGGAGTCAGCAAAGGCTGCACTCAGCTACGTACGCTCGCGAGCAGCGGTGTTCGGTCTTCCGCGTTACTTCTACGACAAGGTGGACATTCACGTTCACGTTCCTGAAGGAGCGATTCCGAAGGATGGTCCGTCGGCAGGTATCACGATGGCAACATCGATGGTGTCAGCCCTCACAGGTATCCCGATCGACAAGAACGTGGCGATGACCGGAGAGATTACGCTGCGTGGTAACGTGTTGCCAATCGGCGGTCTCAAGGAGAAGGCCCTAGCAGCCCACCGCGGAGGTATCCGTCGCGTGATGCTTCCTAAGGAGAACGAGAACGACATCGAGGAGATACCAGCTACAGTTCGTAATGAGCTTGAGCTTATCCCGGTTTCGCATATCGATGAGGTTCTCTTCGAGGCCCTCAAGTGCCGCAAGCCACAGGATTTCAACGCCCTACTCGAAAACAAGGCCGTACGAGACGAGTTGCTCTACGCTGAGGAGAAGAAGAAGGGCGATGAGCGCGGCGAGAAGGGCGACGGGACCGATAAGGCCCCTTCGGCCGGTATCGTGGCGCATTAATACTAAAACCGAAAAGTTCGTCTTCGCTCCGCAAAGGCGAACTTTTCGGGAAAATAGGATCTTACTGTTTAATTTCCTTTAAGGGTGAGATTGACTTTCTCCCCGGGGATGGATAACCTCAGCGAGCATTGAGACGGAAACGACATTCAGCGACCCCGCGACGTTGAATGTATAGCTGGAAATCTAGCGGGCGCTTAGCTCAGTTGGTAGAGCGTCAGCCTTACAAGCTGAATGTCGTAGGTTCGATCCCTGCAGCGCCCACCATTATCTTCTCCAAGTGATACCGTAAAAATAGACACCAAAGACCGACGCGCATCAAGACGAAAGCCGTAGGTTCGATCCTTTCGGACCGCGGACCTTCCAGGTCCGCCAAAAATACACCGAACAGAGTAGGCCGCTAGGAAAGCGCGGAAAACCCTACCCTTCAATAGTTCCGAATAATCAACTCCACCACCGGTCCGCGCTTGCTCCCTTAGTAGCCACGTAACAGAGGGTTGATGTGAGCTAGCGAGCATCAAGACGAAAGCCGTAGGTTCGATCCTTTCGGACCGCGGACCTTCCAGGTCCGCCAAAAATACACCGAACAGAGTAGGCCGCTAGGAAAGCGCGGAAAACCCTACCCTTCAATAGTTCCGAATAATCAACTCCACCACCGGTCCGCGCTTGCTCCCTTTAGAGTTGATTGCGCGAGCGGCATCGACCGGCTCAATCTTAAAGCCCCGGTAAAGCTCTTGGATAAGTGGGGCATTGGAGTTTGAAACCATCCACTTAACTCCCTTTTGATGGAGCTTTAAGCACACAAGTAGCAACAGCTCCTGTGCGCCTTCATCAAATCCTCCACTCGCGTACGAGGTAAAATCAGAGGTTTCGCTCACCGGGGCGTACGGAGGATCGAAATAAACGAAGTCATCCGGCTGCGCAACTTCGACAATATCTTCAAAGTGCGATGAAGTAAGAATTGCTGATTTTAGTGCCTGGCTACATGCGCGCAGATTTTTTTCGTCTAGGATCTTTGGGTCCGTGTAGCGTCCAAAGGGTACATTAAACTGACCGCGTGAATTAACGCGATAGAGACCATTAAAGCAGGTCTTGTTGAGGTAGATACACCGCGCAGCGCGTTTGACAGGAGAGAGGGAAGAGTATTCGGGTTTTCGATCGAGGTCGCGCACTTCGTAGTACAGCGCTTCTTCGTAGCGGTATGATTGCAACTCGGTCACTAACTCAGGCAGGTGTGAACGCACTACTTCAAAGCAGTTGATTAGCTCAGAGTTGCAATCGGCAAGATAAGCACCGCGTGGCTGCAACGCAAAAAAGAGTGCACCTCCTCCCAGAAAGGGTTCAATGTAGCGATTAAAATTCTGCGGAAGTCGCTGAAGCAGTTGTGGCAAAAGTTGAGTCTTTCCCCCTGCCCATTTTAGGAACGGGCGACAGGCACTTTTCTCTTGGGTATCTTCCCCAGCAATCGGTGTAGCGGTTGAATCAGACGACATGTCCGCTATATTGATACGCTTATGAGCAGATGTCTAGCCAGCCGCTGCCGTCGCTGCCGGAGTAGGCGTTGCGCTGCCTGCCCCAGGACTGCCATCTATCCTCATACCTGAGCGCTCTTGAGCTGAGAATCGCGGGTTGTTAGCCGAGAATTCCTGTGAGTCCGGAACGATGGGGTCGTTGTTATCGAGGTCAACCTCGATGTAGCCTTCGGGATCACCCGTTATCGCCTTTAGGTCAAGGTCGAGCGAGATATGGCTTCTGCCGTATGCTGAACGACGTGAGAATATAAACACAAGATAGCGGGCGTCAGCGTCACTAGTATCGAAGTTGGGGGTAACAGCCCGCTCTTTATCTTCATCCTTGTAAAAGAAAGCAGAGCCCCTCATAAAAGACAGAGCCTTGGTAAACTTGAGCTTGAGAACAACTCCGTTCTCGTTGATATCGAATACGTCGACTCTTATTCGCACGATATCACCCGAGTCGATGTGGCTGCGATCTACTGTCAGAGCAAGCTCTCCAGGATCATTTGTGTCGCTGCCGCCGCCTCCACCGCCTCCGCCGATTCCTCCGCACGCAACGCACATTGCTAGCGAGCACACTAGGCTAGTGACTACGAGTCGTCTCATAAAACCGCTCAGTGTGGTCTCTACGGATTTCGATGATGGTCGAAAAGTCGGTGTCATAGAAGGTGCTTTAGTCTACACCCCCCTTAGGATGACAGAGTTTGCGTTAAGGCTTCGCCTTAAGCGCTAGATAGAGCCACGAGCCCATAAAGCCTAAGCCCCCAAGAGGGGTAATCGCGCCAAGCCAGCGTGTGTCTGTGAGCACTAAAAGGTAGAGTGAGCCAGAAAAAATCGCCACTGATACAAGTAGTGCCAATGCGACCTTACGCGCTTTTTCAGATGAAATTATTGGAGATTCAAAAAGCACTAATCCCAGGGCAGCAAGAGCATGAAAGAGGTGGTAGAACACCGCTTTCTCCCAAATTAGTAGGTCAGAATCCGGCACAACCCCGCGTAACCCGTGGGCTCCAAAAGCTCCGCAGGCTACCCCGATTAAGAGTGAGAACGACGCCAGACGAGGAAGTGTTGTTTGCATAGGTAACGGTGTTATGAGGCGAAAGAGCCCGCTTTTCTGACCACTTGCAACGGCGCAAGAAGCCTCTCAACCTATATACCGAAAGTGCCGATTGCAACAGTGGGAGGATTGGGCTCTTCGGGTACATAATCTGAAGGCCGCAAAGAGTTGCCGCGTGACAAACGTAAGCCTAGCTTCGATGTTTGGAAAGAATCTGCCGATTCTGGTGGCCGATGACCACTCGCTTACGCGTTCGTTGGTTCGTGCAATTTTGCGAGGTGCTGGATTCGAAGATATCGTTCACGCTGAGACCGGAGTACAAGCGGTGCAGATCTGTACCAGTCAGCAGATAGAGCTCGTGATTTGCGACTGGAATATGCCCGAAGGAAATGGGCTTGAAGTGTTGCGCACACTGCGTGCTGATGAGCGTTTCAAGAAGCTTCCATTTATCATGCTCACCGCTGAAGCATATCGAGACAACGTGCTGACAGCGGCACAATCCGGCTCGCACGATTACGTCGTTAAGCCCTTCACCGCAGATGTACTACTTGAGAAAATTGAATCAGTGCTGCGCCGATACCACCTTGAACACAAAAAGACTCTCAAGACATAGCGCCCCCGTTGCTGAATTCTGCACTGAATGTGCGTCTGCGAGTTTTTCTTAAAGCAACAGAATATCTCTAATAAGAACAGTCGGTAATAGAAGGACTGGTTGCATTTAGATTTTAAATCCGAACAGTTAGGTATCACACGCTCGTTTTTGCTACATAACAGATATAGACTAGTAGTACCCGCAATTCGGTGTGCTGCTGTATAGCAAGAAGGTTGTAGATGAACTGCGTAGTTAAACATCTCCTGGCTTTGTCGTTATGGTGCGTGATGGCCGCATGCTGTGGCGCACCTGAAGCGTTCGCGCAAAACGCAAACGGCGAGTTAAAAGGCTTCTGGCAAAAGGGCGATGCGGCGAAGTGGATCGAGCCCGTCCGAGAGAATTCTTCAGGTGCGGTGGTGTATCGTGATTATCCGCTTGCGGTTGATAAAGTTAAGGCTGATACGCAAGCTGCAGCAGCGCCTGCTGCTCCGCAGATCGATAATTCATCAGAGCAG
The DNA here is from genome assembly GCA_044235305.1 of Bdellovibrionota bacterium. GTDB lineage: Bacteria > Bdellovibrionota_C > UBA2361 > UBA2361 > OMII01 > OMII01. Next base: position 16,223 of record JBIIHY010000005.1, on the reverse strand, counting down.
CCGCAGACCAACCCCGATCAACCGATGACTCGTGAGCAGATCATTTCAAAGTTTGGAGCACCTGAGCTTCCGCGTGCAATTCGTGCGTCGAAAGACGCTCCGCCCGAGATGCAGGGACTCTTTGCCGCGCTTCATAGCGGCGACAAAGAGCTGGCATGGCAGTATTCACTAGCGCTTGCTCGGAGAAACACTGAGATTCAAAAGACGGTGATAAAAGCCACGGATTATCAAGTTCTCGCGGCGGAGGCTCTTGGATACGCACCTCCTTCTGACTCAGCGCAAGCAACTGAGAATGTGAACCCGAATCGACTCGAACTGCAGGATTTAATGGAGCGCACGCGTGCTGAGGCTGCTAAGCAGCGGGCACCTTCTGCTATTGATGCCAGTCTAGCAGGAGCTGCGGCCACTGACACCGTTGATGCATGGGCTCAGGGTGATACATCAGGCGCGCGAAGTAATGCTCCAGCGACGGCTCAGGTGCCGGTTGATCCCGAAGGGCGCGTCAAGGTCTTGTTGTTTTTCGACGAAAAGGACCCAGAGGCTAAGAGTTTCTCCGATGCTATGCGTTCGCTGAAGGCTCGCTTTCAAAGCGATCCCGCCGTTTCGATTGTTGGCCTAACTAAGCGTACCTACGGACTTCCGGGCCTGAAAGCGCTCGGAGCGGGCACCAACTTTCCCTTCCCTTTGGTCAATGGTGAAGCACTTGCCCAGGAATTGCGGATACATAACTACCCCTCGGTGGTTCTAGTGGCCCCTACCTCAAAGCAGATGCATCGCCTAGATGGTGCATCGAGTGTTGAGGAGATTGAGCGGAATATTACGTTAATGAAAGGGAGTCGGTAATAGTGATTCGGTTGCTAACTCGCATACCTGTTGAATACGGAAATCGGGCGCTGCTGCTGGCTTTCTGCGTAGTCGTGGCCGCAGGTGACGTAGTAGCTCAAAGCACTCCCGGCGGAATTATTGGTAACGTGATCAGGCCAAATTCCTCCCAAAGTTATGCAAGCGATATTCTTAAAAGTCAGGTAGAGAGCTCCCGACAGGCAACGAGGGGCTCAGGGAGTGTAGATTTATTAACTGAACAATTTACGTTGCCGCCCCTGCCTGGCGGTAACGGGGTGCCGAGTGATTCAAGCCCCAACCCTCAAGAATTAGCACCAGGTCGTGATGTCGAAGCAGTAGGTCGACGCTCTGTAATCGGCAATCAAGTTGTTGTGCAGCCACTCGCGGGTCAACGTCAGTTGAGCAATTCGGCGCCGATTTCAAATATGCTCGTTAAGCAATCAACCGATAAGGTCGCGATTGCATTCAGTACTATGAACATGGTCGAAAATGGAGCAGCAACTGGTTATTTTGCGGCGCTTAATACGACAAATAATCTGATGCAGGGTGTTATGAAGGCTCACGAGCTACAGCTTAACACGCTGAAGCTTACTGATCAGACCGGAGTGCAAACGGAGGCCTATCTTAATCGAGTGGATAAGATAGTCCGTGAGACTAAGCAAGATTCGGGGCCGGCTGCCATTCTTGGGGCTCTCGGCGATAAACCTGAAGGCGATATCGGATCTTTTGCCCGTATGCCTGAGATTGGAGCGGCTAGGGTTGTCGACCTACATTGCGGGGTTCCTTTCGTTGATCCCCGGGACGGCTTCACTGCCGTCAAACTCAGTGATTTGCTCTTCTGTAAGGACGATGCTTCCGACCCGGGTAAAGTAAGCCAGATCCAAGCCAAGAAGAACGACTTCACCAATTATTTGGGAGATGCTTTGGTGAAGGAACTTGTCAAAAAAGACGACAAGGGGAGAGAGATTGAGGCCAGCAAGCAGACTAAGTTGGATATAATACAACCCGTTAAAGATTCAAAAGGTCGAAGCGGGATTGCGCGAGTTAAGTGGGAGCAGCACGTAGCTGCGTTTGAGGCGTTGGGAATTGCTCTCAGTGGTTACTGTACTTACCGAACTTCAAACAAAAACTGGGGTAAGGACATGTGGGACCAGAAGAAGACCCCCTCTCTGATTCTTCGAGAAGACCCAGACAGTTTGATGAAGATGCGCGACAGTACGGCGTGGCACTATGCAGGTGCTCCGGATATGCCGCTGACGGAGAGTTTCGTAGAGCAACTTTACCTGCACGTCGTTAAGACGTCCCGAATTCCCACAGCCGCGGAGTGCAAATCCCTTGCGGTTAAGGAGAGCGATATGCCTACATCAGCGCAATCGGGAACCCCGTCAGTCAATGATTGTTCTAAGGATAAGGGCTGCCTACGTAATCGGCTTCTATTCTTCGTGAGTGATTTAGTCGCACGCTCGCGAACATTCCACCTCTACCAGCAGGTTATTTCGCAAACCAATGCGTTCGCTACGACCGCGCGAGATCAAAATCTGCTGAAGCAGATGCTGCAAGGAGAGCTGGGGGAGTTCGACTTGGATGAAGCTATCTTAAATAATCTGAGAACATACAATTCCTACAAGGAGCTCCAAGCCAAGTTCTTCCAAGGTCAGGTTGGAGGGTCTAACTTCCTTTCAAATATGGACAGTAATAGTCCGTCAGGTTTCACAGCAGGACGGAAATAGGAGCTTATGGAGGTTGTTGGTTTCATAATTGGTTGCATAAGCTCCCTGGTAGGTATAATCGGGTCGAGCGTGCTTGGCTGGTATGAGACCTCTTCAGGGCTCGTTGAATTCGCTGTGCAGCTTCAACGTTGCACCCGTGAGCTGTGTCCGGGTAGTCAATTCACGAAGGTTGGAGCAGCTTGGGCCAACATCGGCTATCTCGCTCATTCAGATCTCCTAAACATGATCAGTGCAACAGAGTTCGGCGCGTGGGCGCCGCTTCTGTACATCTGCGCTGGTATCGGTGCTTTGATCGGTGTGGCGATGAACATGCCACCGAAGGGCTACGTCTGGTTTTTTCTGGGACCGTCTCTGTATCTATTCCTAATAGGCACTACGCAAGATGTTCGAGGGGTCGATTGGATAGTGGCCAATAGGCAACAGTCGATGGCCGAAGTGTGGCGTGATGCAGAGGTGGGCCTTGCAAACCTGTCCATAGTAAATAAAGCGGGTGGCGGGTTCAACGTTACAAAAGATGGACCGGGGCGCCTCTATCCGGTTGCAACGCCGATGTTGTTTCTCGATTCACTTTTCAGCAGCACAGCGAATTATCTTGTTGAGTGGTCTGGCCTTTACAGACAAGCCGGCAGTGGCGGTGCGAACTCAAACTTAGCGGGGACGAGCATCACCCAACAGGAAGGCCCGTGGTATCTTCTCTCCACTCTTAAGTGGGGTATGCTTGAGAATATCGTGGGAGGCTCTGTCCGCGATCCGAATATTCGAGACGCCTTCGTGACATTCTTAACCTCCGAATGCGGAGACGGATTCAAGAAGATGGTAGATTCTGGGCAGTATATCGCCGCTTCGCAAGCAAGGGGTGTTGCTCTCCCTGAGTCGGTCATGGTTCAGGGCAGCAGCGATGAGTATCAAGACTACTTCACAGCAGTGAATGAAGGCGCGTTGGATTTTACAGCGATGCCAACCCCGCGCTCGCTGTTGCGACTTTTTCAGCAGAACGGTAACGATGGTAATTTTGGCTCGTTCTCACCGCAGTTTAAACCCGAACCTTCAAGGCTTAATCAGAACAAGCCCCTCTATGAAGGCTGGGGCCAGAACATATTGTGTTCGCAATACCTCTACACCCTCGTGCAGGCTTTTCGACATGAAGCAGGTCATTCGTATTGGCAGCTAATTCGAAGCGCACCGAACGGGCTTACTCGAGACCAATTCTTGCGTTCTCTGTTCTACGGTTGGAACATCCGCGTTGGGGTGGACAATAGTAATTACGCATCGGACACAGAGATACGTGCCTTTGTGAAGCACCTCATCCTCTTGTACATCATTCGTAACGAACTGCTTTTTGCTCCGCAGCTAACTCAGATTGATCAACGCTATTCTCCATCCGAGCAAAACCGGACTAACTCAGAGTCGCAGGTTCGCACCATGGGCTCAAAAGCTAAGTTCGCTGAGCTCTATAACTGGGCAATCTTGATGCCGTACTTACAGGGAATCCTCCTTTACTTCGTCATTATGGCGTACCCCTTTACATGCATGATGATGATTTTGCCGGGGCATCACAAAACGTTCTTCACCTGGATTTCATTTTTTGCATGGCTCAAATTGTGGGACGTGGGTTTTGCGTTCGTTCAGGTGCTAGAGCGCTCCGTGTGGGCGATGATTGGTAACCAGACATCTGCGGCTCGGATTGCTGATAAGGTGATTAACATCGCTTATGTCGCGGGTAATATCGGAGTCTCGTGCACCGGGGGTGTTAATCCAAACAACACGCAACTATCTGAGCTGTGCGCTATACCCCAGGTATGTTCGATACAGGGCGGTCAGTCGTTATCGATTGATGACTGTGCAAAGCCACATGATCAGGCAGAGTATCAAGCATTAGCACTATGGGATCGCATGCTACTACTCAGCGCCAGCGCTGATCTCGACCTCGCCAACGGTTACTACATCTACATCATGGCAGCGCTGTATATGTCGGTGCCGGCTGTTACTGGGCAGCTAGTGCTCGGTGCCAAGGCGGGTGCTGCTAACACTGCTGGTCAGCTTTTCAACAGCGTTGCTAATGAAGCGGGCGGCGCGGCTCGAACTGGTTATCAACATGAGGCTACAAACAGAGCGGCCACGAATAAAGACTCTCTCGGACAAGCAGCCCACGCTAAGGGTCTTCGCAAGGGCAACTACGCAGGTGCTATACTTGGGCTGCAGAATGACAATTTGGACCGAGATCTTCAGAGTTCTAAACTTGAAGGGATGCAGGGGGCTCTGGATGCCGGAGCCGCCGCGCTTGGAGCTAAGGCTAAATCATTTGACGGGTCTCTAAAGACAGCAAAGGAGGTTACTAAGGGACTTAGTGCAGGAATTAATGCAATCAAAGGCAGTGGTGGACAAAAACCGGGAAGCGGCGCAAATAGCGCTGGCGGAGACTTTTGGGGCACCATCGGCATGGGGCTCGGTACTGTCGGTGACGTTGCTAACAATCGTTATGGACAGCAGGGTTACGCGGCAGATGTATTTGCAAAGGGACAATCTTTGGAAACAGGCTGGCGCACCAGAGCCCTTGGCATGCAGTCAAAGGGCGCGGGCATTGAGGCGGAGCGTCTTGGTACAGCCTCGAGGTACGAAGCGGACATGGGGGCTTGGGAAGCGAAGAACGCGTTTGCTTCACACGCAGCAGCTCAGGCAGGTATCGCTGGAATGAATACCGGAAACCTTTCGCCAGGCCAGAAGCCAACGGATATGATTGGTATGGCGCTCGATGGAACGCTCGGGGAGGCTGCGCAGCAGAAGGCCCAGTACGGCTCGAGCTTTATGGCGTCTGCGGGCCAGGAGTTACGGGGAATGTCTAAGACTCACGGCTCTGGATGGGTTAGCTCGCAGTATGGTGGGGGATTTACGATGTTGGGAACCATATCGGCCGTCGCCCCCGATAGCGTGCAACAAATCAGTGACCACCTGCAACAGGGGAACACACCTCACTGGGCCAAGGACGCGTTTACAACGAGCGGATATAAAACTTATGAGAGTGGAAACAAAGATTTAGGATTGGCCCCAGCGCGAAATCTGGTAAGTCCACTGTCGCCACTAGAGCAGAGATGAGGAGTCGCTCACATCAATGACGGGAAGATAAATAAAGAGGAGGGGCGATGACATCTCTAAACCTTGGAGAAAACCTTGGTAGCAATCAATCAGCGCCCCACCTTTGTTACACTTTTCTTAGAAAACGCTCCTGATGATCGGTAAGGCCGACCAAGCAAGCGCTAGCCAAAGAGAGCAAAGGGCGATCAAAACGTTGATCCATGACAGTGTGTGAACTGGCTTGAAGCAGCGTTGTCTGATTCCCTCGCACTCCTCTCCAAGGGTTTCTAAGAGGTTATTGCAGGTATTGCCTGCCTTATCTCTGGCAGACCCTCCCTGTATGGTAGTAGCGGCCGCTTCAGCCAGGTGGCTGAAGACCTTCGCGTCAGCGGGGTTCGCATTCTCCCTGAGCACTTGTAAGGTCTCGCGGAGGTAATGCACTCTCAGCCAAGATTGAGTTGCGTTCTTGATATGCTTGAGAGGTTGCTCAAGCATATCATTCAGCAACAACTCAACCCTACTTCTACTGCCGTACCAGGCCCCAAAAAAACCTGACTTCAATACCCAGCACGTGATGACCACGTTCAGCCAGGCCGCAGCCGGGTTTGGTAACAGCCAAGGCAGTAGCGCCATCACGCAATTCAAGATTGCGTTTAGCAGAGCCACATTAAAGAGCTTGTCCAGCAATTGCCGGTACTCAGCCCAGTGAGACGGGACTACATTCCTAGCGCGAAGCTGCGCAGCATTCGCGGGCTCTCCTTCCAACGCGTCATCGACTGCTCCTTCGAGATAGTCGTTGCAGCGTGGTAGGGGTGTTCCTGAACTGTTGACCTTTACCACTGGGGGATACCTGAGCAGCTTTTCCAGCGAGACAAGCTGCTGGCTTAACGTAGCGGAGGTGTTTAACTCCGCCCTGATCGATTGTGCACTAGCATTCCTTGCGGTTTGCTGGTGCTGTATGAATATTCTTTTTGACATGGTTATTTAGTTGTTGTTTCGACGATGTCTCAAAGATTGCTCCTTGAGACATCGCCGCTCAAAAACTCAAAACTACCAGTTAAGTAAAAACCTTAAACTTTTGTGTCATCGCCCACCCAATCAACAGCGCATAGAACCGACCACAGTTCGGTGCCCTGCTCGTTGGGAGGACGATAGTACGTATAAGTACCCATATTGGTGATGAGAAAGAACGAGCTTTAATGAGTGCCTTAGCAAGGTACTTGTTAGCAAAGTAGCTGCCGAATCACCCTCTACCCTGATTATAGGGCGACTGGAAGCGCTAACATATCGCTACGGGATCCTTTTCTGATTCATAGAGAGATCCGCTACGAGCATATTTTTTCGTCAAGTTATGTCACAATTCACAAAATACCGGCCATAACCCTTTCAATACTGTTTTTTCTGTAGGAGTCACTTATGGTTTCGCCAAGTACAGCTGGGATAAATAATAATCAAGCACAAAACTCATCGACCAGCATGGGCAGCGGGCCTACACTTCCCCCAGCAGACAGATCGAATCTAATGCAGACTCTTAAGGAGAGTGCCCAACAGGGTTATGATCTTGTCAGGGGCGGTGCAGCCCAAGTAATGGACCGTGCAGCCCAAGTCGCAGCTTCTAAACCCGCTCAAGCCCTAGCCGCCTTCCTCGAGGGTTTTGGACGAGGTGGAGCATCATCTGGTCAGAAAAAGGACGAAACAGACCCTGCCAATCCGTTGACAACGCAAGTCTCTGCGGGCAAACCTAGCGCGAACCCTGAACAGGATTCAAAGACAGAGCCTCCCGTGAACCCTGGGAAGAGGAAGGATGAGGAAGAGGGCACGGGGAATCCGTCATAGGCTGTGCTGAATAAGCTTCCTTCTGGGGGATCGGGTTGCGGAGCAAGCGCTCCGCAAATCACCTGAATAATTTTTGGTCGGGAAGCTAATTTGAACCTTGGAGATTTACTCCGGCCCAACCTCTTGCTTGCGACTCTTCCGTGGCATTCTTGAACCCCACGATAGATTGCGCGGGTCTGCCGGGCACTGAGCTTTTTAGCTCAAATTTTAAGACAGCCCCTTTTCCCCTTCTCCGCCCGTGGGGTGCGCACTACTTACTAGCCTGCTCCTTCAGCAGCGCTTCATGAAGCTTTACGAGGCTGTCAACGCGAGTGATAATGTATTCAGGCCAGCGGCGCGGCCAACTTGGATTTGACGCCGATTTGGCATACCGAATTCCACTTATCTCTGGGAATCTGTACTCCTCATTGCCTTTGAGAGAAAGCTCTTGAGTTATCTCTTTGGAGAGGTATGCAGGGGCCAACCACGAGGCTTCTGGTAACTTTGACTCTTTTGCAATTCGAGCCGCTAACGGGTGCTGCTGTAAGACAGCATCAGTTCTATTAAGCCCTCGAGAGTTCTTGTTAAGGGATGGGTCAGAAAGCGCTTCGATCTGGGCTCTGATTGTATGTACTAAAAACATGTTGAATCTTGAACCGGTCTCAAGCCACCTATCGCTATTGGAAACTCTGCCGTACAAGTCATCAGGAGCGGGAACGGTAGGCGGGTTCTTCTTCCAGCGTGAGATCTCTTCGTATTGAGCTGGAGTAAGGGGAGCCGGTTGAGCCACATTGGTATTTTTTGGCGGGTTATTTGTGTTGTTTTCTGCTGGGGATGGGGGCGGCGAAGCGGATGCTTGGCCCTCTTGGGAATTCTCTTTATCCCTCTTGTAGAATAGGAAACCTAGTGCCACTACGAGGCCAGTCGCTACTACTAGCGGCATCCATCTCCTGGAGTGTGGTTGGTCAGCACGGCTTGATATCTGAATTGCATCGACAGTAGCTCCGCCGCCGGAAGGCGGTGGCGACGCGGCAGAAGTGGCGCCACGTGGAGGCGGTGGTACGCCCTGACCACCTGTGGGGTTACTTGGGGATGGAGGAGTATGTTGAGCTGTATTGGCCATGATAGTTACTCTGCTTGCCGGCTACTACAAATTCTAATTCTAACGAATCGCAATAGTTATGCAAATTGAAGTAGGTAGTCTTGCAATCAAAATACCTATAAGTTGTGGATTGAGCTTAATCGAACTCAGTATACCGTGAGGCGCTGAAGTCTTACGACTAGACTTGGCCGGCCCTTCTCACCCCGCGCACCAAAACCCCCTGGCGCCCCAAGCTACTGCCGAATAGAGTAGTCGTGCTTTTACGTTCTTAAGAGAGGGGGATCTATGCCGTGGTGGTTTTGGTGTATTGGGGGATTGGCACTCATGATCGCCGAGTTGGTAACCCCGGCTGGTTTCTACCTCTTCTTTCTTGGTGTCTCTGCGCTTGTGGTTGGTGGGATCACCGCCACAGGGCTACTTCAAACGATAGAAGCTCAGGGGCTCCTGTTCGCAGTTCTTGCTCTAGCAAGCTGCATTCTTTTTGCTCGAGCATTCCAGCGCAGGATGCGCGTTCCAAAAATGAAAGAGGATACGCTTGGTCAGATCGTAAAAGTTGTTGCGGCTGTTCCCGCTGGCGAATTAGGTAGTGGCGAGCTGTGGGGCTCTCCGTGGCGGATACAGAATGTTGACTCGCGTGATCTGCCCGCTGATTCAAAGGCAGTTGTTGTTGGAATTGAAGGCGTAACGCTTCAGGTGAAACAGAAGTAATCAACTAATTAGATTTAATGTAGAGAGGGAGTTTATGGTTCAATATTTTGTGGTTGCGGTAATTGTCCTAGTTATCTTTACGATATTTAAAGGTGCTGTAATCGTTCCGCAGCAGATGCGCTACGTAGTTGAGCGACTTGGGCAGTATCGTGGCACCCTCGATGCAGGTTTTCATATACTTATCCCTTTCTTCGACAGTGTGCGCTACCGTCACTCGGTGAAGGAGCAGGTAATCGATATTCCTGAGCAAACCTGTATTACAAGCGATAACGTGCAGGTTGGTGTTGATGGAGTCGTGTATATCCGCGTTGTTGACGCTGAGTCTGCATCGTACGGAATCGATGATTACGTTTTCGGTATTATTCAGCTTGCGCAGACAACGCTGCGTAGCGAGATCGGAAAAATCGAGCTCGATAAAACCTTTGAAGCGCGCTCGCACATTAACGCTAACGTTGTCGCAGAAGTCGATAAAGCAGCAGAGGCGTGGGGCGTGAAAGTGCTTCGGTACGAGATTAAAAACATTAATCCGCCGCGGGAGGTTATCGCTGCGATGGAGAAGCAGATGAAGGCCGAGCGAGAGAAGCGCGCTGCTATCCTTGCTTCTGAAGGGCATAGGGATTCTGCCATTAACAATGCAGAGGGAGATAAGCAGGCGCGTATCAAAGAGTCAGAGGCGCGCATGATGGCGCAGATCAACGATGCGCGCGGAGAAGCTGAAGCTATCTTAGAAGTTGCGCGCGCAACGGCAGAGGGGCTTCGCTTGGTGGCTGAGTCGCTCAACCTGCAGGGAGGTAGAGCAGCGATGGATCTACGCCTTGCTGAGCAATACATTCCTCAACTTGGAAAGATTGCGCGTGAGGCGAATACGGTTGTTCTTCCTGCAAACCTCACTGACCTCGGTGGGGTTCTTGCGATGGCGAAAGGCTTGTTTAAAGCGCCAAACGGCTCTGCTGCAGTTTCGCGATCGGGGGAGATTGAGGGGCAGTATTCGTAAGGGCTGTCATTCAGGTGTGACGATTGCGTGATAAGCGCAATCGCTACTTCTTGCTTGATGAGTTCTCTGACAGCTTCCTCTTCATAACTTCCTGCGCCTCATTCAATTCTTGCGCAAGGGTTCTCAGAGCCTTCAGAACCTCCGGAAGGTGGTATGAGGTTATTCGTGCTTCTGCTTCCGGTAAGCGCAAGGTTAATCGTGAGGGTAGCAATTTGTAATCCGGGATAAATGGAAGGAGTGTCTTGAGCTTTTCATCTAATTTAGGGAGGGCAGTCTTCACCGGATCTAGAAGGTGCTCATTTTGCGCACGCTTTTCAGTCATATGATTGTTTGCTACGTGCGCGCTGGCAACGATGTTAGCCAGATCTCGGACGTCATTCTCAAACGATGAGAGCACACCTGCATCAAGGATCTTCTTCTGGAAGTATCGAAGGAGGGTTTGGGAGGGGTCGGGGATTCCAGCTGTCAACTCAGCACTTAAGATTGGGGGCTTGGCGGATGCTCTGGTAGACGGGTCTGAAAAACTTCCAGTTAGGTAATAGCAAGCGAGCGAAGGTTCAAGCACCGCTGTTAAATCCCGCAGCTTAGCCATGCTGTTTTCTCGCTTTAGAAATTCAATTCCGGGACTAGGCTGGGGGCATACGGGATCCTCCAGTGCGGCAAGTAAAAATCCAGCAAGTCGCTGCACGTCGGCGAGTGTCACGTTAGGCTCGCCTTTAGCAAATCTTTCAAATTGTTGTAGTGGCGAGGCGCCTTTCTGAATGCAGGAAGGCACACACGGTGTAGCAAGCTCTGCCAAGATGTCGGGAGCGGGGCTATTACGCTGCGTTTCAGCGGCTGTGCTTTTAGGAGATTGCGCTGTCTTGGTTTTAGCGGAAGCTGTCCTTGTGCCCATCTGTAAATCCCTCAAGATACCCAGAGGGTATCAATTGCATAATTGCTAAGGAAGAAGAGCAAGGGGATCGAGTTCGTACTTAAAAGAACAATAGCTACGCAATAGCGGCTACCACCTTCCGCCCCTGTGAGCGAAAAGTAGTGTACTTAGTGCTAACGACCTCAATGTAATTATCGTGGTTGGTTACACTCTCATGCGCCTGAAGTTTTGGGCCCCGAGGTGTCAGAGTAGTCATAGGAAGAACGCCTGCATCGCTGGCGGTGATCTCGTGTGGCAGGATATTTACACCCGGCACTGCCTCGTTGAAAGCAGCTAAAAACTCCTCTCTTTCTACCTCTGTTGTCTGCGCGCTGTCGCCTGTCTGTGGGGACACGGGAAGGTACCATGTACCTATCGCAGTGCCTGTTCCCCGTGGGGTGCAGAAGAAGAGTCTACCGTCTCGCCCTTCAAATCCAATTCCGTAGGTGGGGTCGAGTTGGCGGTTGATAATAAGATTAAATCCTTTGCACCACTGGGGGCGTGGGCCACGCTTGAGCTCGGGAGATAGCTGGAGTGAGTCGAGCCAAGGACCTAGAGTGTTAATCACCACTCGCGATTCAAAACTCTCGTTAGAAGAAGTTGATGTTGTGAAAAAACCAGAGCTATTTTTCTCAATAGTGAGAGCGGCTGTGTGCTCTAGAATCGTTGCACCCTTTTGACGGAGGACGCTTACAAAGTGCTCTGCTACCTTAAGCGGCTCAAGCATAAGCGCGTCGTACCAGCACAGAGCTCCGTGTGGTGCTCGGTTGCGCAGGAGCGGAACTTGGTCCTGGATAGTTTCGCGTGGTAAGACAGTTGGCCGCGCAAGGGGTGACGAGAAGAGCTTCATTATTGCCCCGTAGGCGAGCGCTGCGCAGGTTACTGGGAGGTAGCTCTTTAACCCAAAACGGTTAAGCGGCATCAAGCAGGGGAGGGGTTTAATTACCTCAGGTAGCTCCGTAACAAGGTCGCGTTGATCGCAGAGTGATTGGATGACTCGCGGGATGTCGCCGTTCTGAAGGTAGCGAAAACCGCCGTGGATGATCCGTAAGGTGTTGTTAGAGGTTGCCGCAGCACAGGAGCGCTTTTCAAGAACAAGGGTTGATAGTCCACGACGAACAGTCTCAAGAGCTACGCCAAGCCCTGATACGCCTCCACCGATTACTACTACGTCAAATCTCTGCATACCCGTGTGTTTATACCCCAGAGAGTTCAGAAGGGTAAGCTCGAATGGTAGAAAGAGCCGTCATTTGTCGCTTTTCTCAAGTGGAAAGATAGCTGCTTATTGTATATAATAAGAGTTCACTCCTAAGGTTGTTAAAGGTTCCCCCGCTATGTCGAACCTCCCCACACTTGCTGATATCGAAGCTGCCCGCGTGCGCATCTCGTCGCACTTACCTGTTACCCCCGTGACTAAGGCCCTCACGCTCTCGGAGGAGTTTAAGAAAAGTATTTACATTAAGTGGGACAACCAACTTCGGACTGGCGCTTTCAAGGAGCGTGGAGCACTCAACTATCTATTGAATCTCGATGCAGCTACGCTTTCACGGGGAGTCTGTGCAGCGAGCGCGGGTAATCATGCTTTGGGTTTGAGCTTCCATGCAAGTCGGCTCGGTGCGCCGTGCCATATCGTAATGCCGGTGAATGCTCCCCTTGTAAAGATGGAGCGCTGTAAAAAGTTTGGTGCTTTTATCACGCTGGCCCCAACGTTGACTGATGCCCTTGAGCGGGCACAAGAGATGGCAGTGCAGGATAACCTTACCTATGTTCCGCCGTTTGATCACAAGTGGGTTGTGCATGGACAGGGTGTAGCGGGTCTTGAATTGATGGACCAGCTCGATGATTTTGATTCTGTTATTATCCCCGTTGGTGGTGGTGGTTATGCCGCCGGAGTTGCAACTGCCATAAAGGCGAAACGGCCGGATGTATTTATTTTGGGTGTCTGCTCAGAGTGGGCGATGCAGATGCGACGCGACCCAGACGCTCACAAGCGCGGATACGTCCCGACAACTATCGCCGATGGAATCGCAGTAAAAACTATTGGAAAAGTTACAGAGCCGATACTGAACGCATATGTAGACCAAATCGTATCAGTGCCTGAATCTTCAATCGCCCGCGCTATAATTATGCTTCTAGAGTGTGAGCACGCGGTAGTAGAGGGCGCAGGAGCAGCCGGCATCGCTGCGCTCCTTGAAGGTCATCTTCCACCCCAGTATTCAAAGCCAGCAGTTTTTATCTGTGGAAGTAATATCGATACCAATCTGCTCTCTCGGTTGATAGAGCACAATATGGCTGAAACCGGAAGGCTGCTTAAGGTCTCAACCTCGTTGCCAGATAAGCCGGGCATGCTGAATACAGTATCGGGAATAATCGCAGCGCAGGGCGCAAATATCTTACAGGTCTTGCACGACCGCTTTTATGCTCGTTTACCGGGCTACGTTGATATCACTTTGGTGATGGAGGTGCGCGATCGGGCACACGGGGTATCAATCGTCTCTGAGCTTACTAAGGCTGGGCTTCCGACGCAGGTGCTTTGAATACTGCCACAGAACCCTCTTGAAAGAGGGAGGGCCATCTCTGCGGGGCGAGTGCGCGGGGAGTGGGATCGCGAGAGCTTATGAGCGCGAGCGCATCAGCGCCGGCTGTTTGTGTTGCCGAGAGCACCTCTGGTAAGGCTTCAAGCTCGTGTACTGTGATGGTCGCTTTCGGTGCTAGGACCCAGAGGCACCCATAGCTTAAGAGGCGATCCTGAACGGCTGACCCCAACACCACGCGGATGGTGCTGCTGGCCTCAAGCAGCTCGCTCGTAGGCTTGCGCGTTAGGCTACGAAAAGCAGGAGGGCGCGAGGTATTGGCGCACGATGCAACTAAGTCAGTTCCGCGTCGATCTGATAACTCACGCGAAAGGAGTGAGATGTGTTGTCGCACGCAGTGCAGAGCAACAACTAAGCATATCCCAACGGCAATAGTTCTCAGCAGCTCCGAGCGAACACGGTCCAACATCCTTCCAAAACCTACCGCCCCAAAAGCAGGAAGGAAGAGCACAAATCGCACGGTGTGGTGAGCTGGAGTGGCTAGAAAGAGAGCAGTTCCCAGAAGAAAGAGCGATACAAATGCTCTATCCTTCGATCGAATTGCAGACACAAGGGTAACCAGCGAGCAGGCTAGTAGTAGTGGCCATACGAGACCAAATCCCCCATACCAGTGCTCGTAATTAGTGCGAGAGATGCCTTCGGGAGAGAACCAACTCATCAAGATTCGGTAGCTGGCGGCATCTCCCTCGGACATCCGTTCTTCCCATAAACCCGAAAGCAGCCGGGGGTTGGACTGGGTAAAAAGATTAAGGAAAGGGATTGTGTATGGGTAGAGCGGATTTCCCTCAGTTAGGGTGTTTGAGAGGTAGCGCTCGCTGCCTACAAGGAAAAGCGGAATTCCAAAGAGCAGTAACTCTCCGATGGCGCGCGGTTTAATTGGTGATATGAGCGTTGCGACGCAAAGAAGTGCCACCCATGGCAGAGCGACATACTTAGTGCCCATGAGCAGCCCAAGCGAAGCGCCTATTAGCACTAGCCGTAGGCGGGGTGGTAGTTTTCCGGCCGAAAATAGGAGTGAAGTTGCTGAGAGTAAGCAGCCCAGGGCGAACACGTCGACGTGAAGAGTTGCAACAAGAGAGGTGAAGGCGGGAAAAGCAGTTGCTAGAACCGTTCCAATTAGCGCGTGCGCCGTGGTCACTCCAAAGCCACGTATCAGCCTAAAAACGGAGGCCCATACAAGTGGCAGGGTAAAAAATTGAGAGCTATCGGCAAGAGAAGCTGTGCCGCTTACCGTCGCGGCAAACGCGGCAAGAAGCTCTCCATTCTGGGGATATCCATCAACGAGATCTATCCCGGTGCGTGAAAAGCCTGCCGAGCGCAACCAGAGAAACAGCTTAGCGTAGTGATAGTCGAGATCGTCTATGTTCGCTGGCTCAAAGAAGAATATCATCGTAGCCGCCATAACGGCTAAAGCAGCAGCGCATGCTATAAACGCCAAGGCCGCGTGCCCAGGGTATGAAAGAGGCTCGTGGGAAGCCGGTTTTGGAATGAAAAAATGGATCGCAAAGTATATTAGGATAGTCAGTGTAAGGCAGAAGAGACTCCATGGTATCGTCAGTAAAGCACCCCAGTTTCCCAGTATAGATCCGGAGAGAACTATGGCAGAGGCGAGGAAGAGAGAGGAGGCTATAACTCTTTCAGTAAAGACGGGGCTACACCGCAACGCAGCACCGATCGAAAGCCCTAGGCAGAGTATGAAAGCGATAATCTGTAGCATGTTTGCGTGATCACCTCGACAGTATCGAAGTAAACGTTTAGCGCTTCTTTAGCAAGATGCGTTGCGGGCGTACTACCACCTCTGTCACTACTGTGCCCTCTCGCTGGCTGAGAACGTTTACAACCGCTTCAGCTATGCACTGAGTCTCAATGGCTGCGGCTTGGTCGGCTTCGGGGCCAAATGTGGAATTATCGTGAAAATGGGTACGGGTGATATCCGGCGATACGGTGCAGACTTTAAGTCCGCTCTTTCGCGCCTCGTCAAAGAGTGAATTCGAAAAATGCCTTAATCCGGCCTTGGTCGCTGCATAGGCAGCACCGAATGAACTGCTTTCGTGCGCAGAGAAGGACGAGATGTTGATAAGAAAGCCCTTAGAGCTCTTTAAGTCACGTAGTAAGAGCTTTGACAAAAGGAGTGGAGCAAGGAGATTCACCTGCACCATCTCTTCAATTTTTGAGGTTGAGAGCTCTTCGTGTGGCGCAAAGTAGCCTATGCCGGCATTGTTAATCAGCGCCGTGATCTGAGGATGTTTTGATTTGATCTGCTGAGCGAGAGACGTAAGCGTACTCGTATCAGCGAGGTCTGCCTGTGTATGGAGATAGTGCTCGGACTCATAGCTGACTGATCTGCGCGCGATGCCGTGGACACACCAACCATTTGAAAGGAGTGTGGTCGTTACTCCCTGGCCGATACCTGAGCTTGTTCCTGTTACAACTGCCACGGGACGGGACATAT
>JBIIHY010000400.1:0-2745 GCA_044235305.1 Bdellovibrionota bacterium | reverse complement strand
AGAACTTAAAGCAATGATTGAGTACGCACACCTTTATGGAGTGCGTGTGCTGTTAGCCTTTAACATCCTGATCTTCGAGCGCGAGCTTGATGATGCGATTCAGGCACTAAAGGATGTTATCCCGCTGTCCCCCGACGCCTTTATCGTACAGGACATCGGGCTGGCCCGGCTTATACGAGAGTTGGCACCGGACCAGACAGTGCATGCGTCGACGCAGATGACGGTAACTAATTCCGAGGCTATTCGGTTGACAGAGGACCTTGGGATGCGTCGGTATGTCCTCGGGCGCGAGGTCTCTATAGCGGAAATGGAGCGGATTCGTCGTGAGACCCAGAAGGAGCTAGAGGTCTTTGTTCACGGTGCGCTGTGTGTATCATATTCAGGGCAGTGTTTGACCTCGGAGAGTTTTGGAGGCAGGAGTGCAAATCGTGGGCAGTGTGCTCAGTCGTGTCGTTTGCCATACGATATTATAGTTGACGGTGAGGCTCGCCCGCGAGCCGGAGGTGGATTCGTTGTATCGCCGCAGGATCTGTGTGGTCTAGAAGATGTACCGCGCTTAATTGAGATTGGAATAAATTCCTTTAAGATCGAGGGTAGGCTTAAATCTCCGGCCTACGTAGCCAGCACGGCACGAGCGTATAAACAGAAGAGCATAGGGGCGCTCACGGAAGCAGCAACACGCGATGCAGTAACGACTATGGCACGGGTGTACTCCAGGGGTTTTTTTAACGGATGGTTTGATGGTGTTAATCACCAAAAGTTAGTTAATCCGGAGATAAGTAGCCATCACGGACTATTTTTAGGTACGGTAGTCCGAGTAGATTCTAGATACGTTGTACTTAAGTCGACTGAGCCGATCGTAGCTGGCGATGGATTGGTCTTTCGCGACCAGGCCTCAGGATCTGAGGTTGGAGGTGCTGTGTATAGCGCTCAAAAAGTCGGAGGTGATTGGCATGTTGGTTTCTCGCGAGAAGCTGGTGTCCTTGCTTCTGTGCAGCGTGGTATGAATGTCTACCTAAATGCCTCTCCGCAGGTGCTTGGTGAAGTAGAACGAACCTTTAGTGACAAAAATCTCTTTAAGAGGATTCCGATCACAATAACAGCCAGCGGCCATAGTGGAGCCCCACTTGAGGTGCAGGCAAGAGATGCAGAGGGTAATATAGTTGTAGCGCGATCGACCTCGTTGCTGGAGCGGGCAGACAGAGCGCCACTAACGGAGGATCGGGTGAGGGCAGAGCTCGGTGCGCTGAGTGGCACGGTTTTCACTCTAGCAGGCTTTGAATTTGCTCTGCAGGGAGAGTGCTTCTTGCATTCTCGGGAGCTCAAGATGATACGTCGCGATCTGACTGAACGTTTGGCCGAAGCTCGCATTGTACGACCTGTGATTGATGTTCGTGATGCTGCTCCTAGGCGAATAGTCGCAGAGATGCACGGTGTTAAACGACCGACTAAGCCAGTAACCGCTTCAGTGCTACACCTTCTGGTGAGAGAGTTCTCGCAATTAGAGCAGTTGCAGGGATTACCGATCGATACTGTATACCTCGATTTTGAGTTTGGTAAGGAGTATGGTCCGGCCGTCGAGCTAGTTCGCTCTCTTGGATACAAGGCAGGTGTCGCTACAACCCGTATTTTGAAGCCTGGAGAGTTGGCCCATTTGAAAGTGATCGAACGCTTGAGGCCTGATAGAGTGCTTGTTAGAAATCTCGGGGCGCTTGAGTACCTTCGCGGCAAGGAACTTGAACTCGTTGGTGATTTTAGTTTGAATGTGACTAACTCGCTCTCTGCGGCGTGGTTTTTGAATAAGGGGCTTAGCTGGATATGTCCCAGCTATGATCTCAACGGCGAGCAGCTAAAAGAGCTTATTGCTGCATCAGATGCCGCGTGCTTTGAGGTGACAATCCACCATTACATTCCAGCGTTCCACATGGAGCACTGTGTTTTCGCTGCTTTTTTAAGTAACGGAACAAGTTATCGTGATTGTGGCAGACCGTGCGAAAAACATCGAGTAGAGCTGCGCGACGCCAAGGGAGCGCTGCATCCACTAAAGGCAGATGCCGAGTGTAGGAACACCATGTTTAATGGCGTTCCTCAGTCGGCTCTGCGGCTCATTCCAAACCTACGGGAGGCTGGAGTCGGGGCATTTCGTGTCGAGGTTCTATTTGATGCTCCAGAGGTAGTGCGTAGGAAGGTGCAGGTATACAGCGAGTTATTAGCAGGAGTAGTGCCGACAGAGGTCGGAATCAGGGAGCTTGGAGCGGTGGAGCGCTATGGCGTGACCGATGGACAGCTGTACTCTATTCGTGGATACAACGATCGCAAGAAAAATTTCATTCCGCTTGAACAGCTGGGTTCGACAGCCGATCCGGGTTTGCAGTCAGTTCTTGCTAAATCGACCAAAGTAGAGGGGAAGGAAGCTAAATAGAGCACGTATCAAATGCGGCTCAGCTTTAGGAGAGTTAAGTCTTATGAGTGATCGATTCTCAAAAACAAGGGTAGAATATCAAAAAGGAGAGCTTGATATCGATTCCATCGATCGCGATCCTTTTCGTCAGTTTCATACCTGGTTTGATGAAGCTACTAAAAGTGAGCCTTATGAACCTAATGCTTGCGCTTTAGCCACGGTTGGTAATGATCTACAGCCTTCTGTGAGAATGGTGCTGTTAAAAGCGCTAGATGAACGCGGATTCGTATTCTTCTCCAACTATTGTAGTCGGAAAGGTAAAGATCTAGAGGCAAACGAGCGCG
>JBIIHY010000100.1:0-9197 GCA_044235305.1 Bdellovibrionota bacterium | reverse complement strand
ATCCTACCTGGAGCTGCCATTCACGTAGGAGGCCGTAGGGTGTTCCGAGGTCTCGTCGCAGCAGGAGCTTTGTGAGTTGATGCTCTGCCCATCGGTAAAAAGGCGCCGTAGGCGTCTGTTCCTGAGCACGTTTGCGCCAGTCAGCAACGAAGGGGTGATAAGAAGTAGCTAATGACCGAACGGGATCAAAGCCCTTGTCTTCTATACGCAGAAGGGTGTTGGGTTTGATGCCGATAATCTCTGCGTATTGCGGAACAGTTTTGTTTAGTAAAGCTGCGCGTACGGTGACTACAAGCCGGCGCACAAGGTCTTCGCCGCTGAAAGCTTTTTTGATGGAGCCTTGTAACGCTCGCAACTGCTTGGAGGTAAGCGACGGGGAGAAGGCTACATCGCGAGGGCCTTCAATCAGTAGTTGCCGATAGCTGCGGTGAGGAACGGAGAGATCGTTAAGTCCTAGTTGCGGTAGTGAAGCGTGCTTAGCTGCTGTTGTTGAAGGTGAAAGCTCCGGCATCGCGGCAGTATACGGAGCTAGGTAGTGTTGTCAAAAGCTAAACTAAGAGCGGGTATACGACAACATCAGTGAGTGGGTCTAGTTCAGTCCCAAAAGAGGTGTTCGCTTCAGCAAAGGCCAGGTGGTCTTGGTCTAGTAGCGGCATTTTTCCCCCTAGAGCGAAGAAAAAAGAGCTTTTCATAATGACTCCGCACATCCCTACAGCGTCAAGTTGATGGGTGCGGGGATTGGGTTGTGCTACCCTAGGTACCACCCCGAAACTGCGGGTGCTGCCTAATACGATCGAGGCAGGATGGATCTAGTGATGTGCTCAACGGATACTTCGCATCACTCCGTTCCCACCGTTGGAGCCACTCTCCATTAAGTAAAGAATGCGATATTTCGAGACGATGCGCTGCCGGGGAGAACGCAATAGTTGTGTCTTCTTTCGGCCCTGTGCCCGGTCCTCGTCCGACCCACCAACCTGCTCCGAGTAGCGTTGAACGAATCGCAGTAGAAGCTGAGTAGGTATGCAGCGATGTCGGAGTATCAGCACAGTGCGCAAGGATATCAGAGAGAAGTGCAAGCTGCCAAAGCGGGCTATCTACTTTGCTTGAAAACGGGTCGTACCAGATGATGTGCGCAGCAGGTGCCTCTTTAAATCGGAGCGCGAAGTCTCCCTGCAGGAGGCGCCACGAGATAGGTGCTGCTGTGCTCTGCCACGTTCCACTCTTTAGTAATTCGTGCGGTGCCGCGTGTCGAATATGTTTAAAAAGCCGCGGATGCGCGAGAGCAAGGCGTAGAGAGTCGAGGTCGTTTTCAAAGCTCACAATTTCAACAGGCCGAGAGAGGGTATCGAAAGCTTCGAGCGCTGCTATGCACGTCATGGCGTTGGTTGCGGCACCAAGCCCTACGTCCCAAATGACGAAGGGTGTGTCTGTTGCGTTCTCTCGAATCCGTTTCGAGAGCTTTGTTCCCTCAATATACAAAGCACGTGCCTCCGAGACCGGATCGTTGCATGAGTGCATGATCTCACCTGAAGAGCGCTGTTTAATTGCCCCAGAGTCGCCCTGACGAACTACAACTTCGTAATCACCAAGAGTAAGCTGAGTACCCTTACGTCGAGCAGCTGGGGCTTGTGGTGGATTATCGAGGTCGTCTGCTTCTAGAGTCTCGGCGTTAGAGCGATAAAAATCACGAAAAGTTCCCGCAATAATATGTTCTCGCATGTCGCGCATAAGAGTGCGGTAAAAAGAAAGGTTGTGAATGCTAAGAAGCTCACCGAAGACCCGTTCACCCGCGCGCACGAGGTGCCGCAAGTATGCGCGCGTGTACCGTCTGCACGTTGAACATGTGCATAGAGGGTCGAGGGGGCCTGAATCGAGGTTGTATACCCCACGCCGTAGATCGATCTTGCCTCGCGACGTGAAAGCTACGCCTTGATTCGCTAAAGCAGTTGGAAGGATGCAGTCAAACATATCCATTCCGCGGCGGACTGCTTCGAGGAGATCGATTGGAGTGCCAACCCCCATTAAATAGCGCGGCTTGTGTACTGGAAGAAGCGGAGCTGCAAACTCAGTTGTGTCCTCACGCTCGCGTTTGGTTTCGCCGACAGCGAGACCTCCTAAAGCGAAACCGTCGAAGGGGATATCGGTTATTTGCGCAGCACTCTCTTTGCGAAGGTGGTGAAAACACGCACCCTGCACGATACCAAAGAGTGCCTGATTGGATTCGCCGCGGGCAGCGAAGCTGCGTTTCGCCCAGCGGGTGGTTAGCTCCATCGCGAGGCGGGTTGTAGCTTCATCACTGGTTGACGGGATGCATTGGTCGAGCACCATCATGATGTCGCTACCGATAATTCCCTGCATCTCGATGCTTTTCTCAGGCGTGAGCACCATCGCTGTGCCATCTACGTAGCTACGAAAGCTAGCACCGTCTTCAGAGATCTTAAGCTGTTTTGAGAGTGAGAATATCTGAAAGCCACCTGAGTCAGTGAGTACGAGGTTCGGCCACTGCATAAAGCGGTGGATCCCGCCTACCGCTGCCATCACGTCTGGCCCAGGTCGTAGCAAGAGGTGATACGTGTTTGAGAGTAGTACCCGGTAATCAAGTTGTTCAGCTACCGGCAAATCAACGCAACGCAGCGCCGCTTGCGTGGCAACTGGCATGAAGATGGGCGTTTGAAAGATTCCACGTTTGGTAGTGATGGTAGTAGCGCGCGCAGCAGACCAGGGATCAAGAGCATCGATAGAGTGGGAGAGGCGGGTGTCCATGGATGCAGCGTGTGATCACAGAGATGAATGTTGGCGTAGCGGTTCTTATGCTGCTGACGGCTTAACGGTGTAGATGTTGATCGGCAGCACGTTTAGCCACACTCGCTCACGGTTGAGATAGCTGAGAGAGCCAGACTTCTTGAGGTACGTTCTAACCTCTTCCATGCGCTCGCGCCGCTCCGGTGCAGAGACGGCCTCGTTAAATTTTCGTAGACCAATGTATTCGTAGTAGGTCATGAGGGTGTCTGGCGAGCTGATCTGACGGAGCTTATCGAAGATCGCTTGAACTGTTGAGAGGTCGAAGTTCACAAACGGCAATGCACAGACGATGATGTCGTAGCAAATATCCCCCGGTAGATCCTGAGCTGCTCCCTCAAAGAACAGAACCTGATTCCGTACTCGGCGGTACTCAGGACATTCTTCAAGCTTATCTTTCAGCGCCTTCATAAAGCGCGGGTTGATTTCACAGATGGTGAGGATGTCACCGTCTTTAAGCTCTCGAATGATGGGGATAGTCACAGAGCCTGTGCCAGGGCCAAGCTCAAGTATGTTTTTCGGTTTGCGAGTAGGATCGCGAAGAGGGGTTATGAGAGCTTGGGCAGCCCAACGGGAGGTTGGAAAGCATGCACCGGTAGTCTTAAACTCCAGTAAGAACTCTCTAAGGAAAACGAGATTCTCTTTGAGCATACTTTCGATCTTATCCTCTCAAATTCGTCTGCGAAGTAGCTCTTGTAGATACTACTTCAACGTAACGCATACTCTCCCAGGCCTATCATCCGGACCAGGAGAGTTATGCCCCTTTCCTAAAGGGAGGCGCATAATGGAGCCCTTCTCACCTGAGCCGACCTCATCCGACCCCTTAATGTAGTGATCTGATTCGCTTAGGTCTAGCCGGGGCTGAAAAAAATTATTTAGTCGCTCCTTAGGGGTACTCCTTCGCCTTACTTTTTCCTTCAACAATCAGTTTTTGCCGTGAAACAACACTTCCCGCCCGGTGCCCTCTAGTAGTATCAAGGGTATGCGAGGCAAAATGCCTCTGAGCAGGATTTCTGTTCTTGGACAGCGCCTGCCTAAGAGATCGACCGTTTTAGCCAGCCGCTGAAGCTCTTGGAGCGTAAAAATTGGTCCGACAGGGCGTTTTAAGTGTAGTGAAATTAGTATCTTAGGAATTTAGAGGAGTTCGCAATTATGTCAGCACGAGGTCTTTGGCAGCGCTTTCAAGAGCGGCTCATCTTTGATGCTCAGAGCGGCTTTGCTCTCGATACCAGTCGCCTCAATTTTGATGATAGCTACCTCGCAAGGATGGAGCCCAAGGCAAGGGAGGGGCTAGTAGCGATGCAGCGCTTGGAAGCAGGGGAGGTGGCAAACCCTGATGAGAAGCGCATGGTGGGGCATTACTGGCTGCGCGCTCCCGAGATGTCGCCAACTGCAGAGTTGCGCAAAGAGATAGAGCAAACGGTTGCCAAAATTAAGAGCTTCGCTGCCAAGGTTCATTCCGGCGAAGTGGCGCCACCCAGTGACAGTCGCTTTTCGCACGTGCTCGTTGTTGGTATCGGCGGTTCAGCCCTTGGACCTCAATTTGCAAATCAAGCGCTCAATTCAGCCGTCGATAAGATGGGGATCTCTTTCTTCGATAACACAGACCCTGACGGGATGGCGAAGGTGCTCTACAGCCTTAAAAATCTAAAAGAGACCCTGGTCGTTGTTATTTCTAAATCAGGCGGTACCAAGGAGACTCGTAACGGACAGCTCGTTGCAAAGGCAGCATTTGATGCTGCAGGGCTCGATTTCCGTAAGCATTTTGTTGCAGTAACGGGAGAGGGGAGCGAGCTTGATCAGACTGCCATATCGGAGAAGTGGCTTGAGCGTTTCCCGATGTGGGATTGGGTTGGTGGTCGCACCAGCGAGATGAGTGCCGTTGGGCTGCTCCCGCTTGCGCTGCAGGGTTTTGATGTCGATGCGCTCCTGAAAGGGGCTGCCGATATGGATAAGCTCACTCGAGTTGGGGAGATACGAAAGAACCCAGCTATGATGTTGGCGCTCGGGTGGTACCACTGTGGATGTGGTAAGGGAAATAAAGCGATGGTTGTTCTTCCTTACAAAGATCGCCTTGAGCTTTTCAGTAAATATCTCCAACAGCTTGTGATGGAGAGTTTGGGTAAGGAGCATGATCTAGCAGGCAACGTGGTTAATCAGGGCCTCTCAGTGTACGGCAATAAGGGCTCAACTGATCAACATGCCTACGTGCAGCAGCTTCGTGATGGAATAAATAACTTCTTTGCAGTTTTTATCGAGGTACTAAGGGATCGCTCCCCACGGACGCACGCCTCCGAAGCGTTGCGTTCGCTTAAGGCGGAAACGTTGCAGGTTGAGGCTGGTGTCACGAGTGGAGACTACTTAACTGGGTTCTTCCTGGGCACACGCACTGCGTTGTACGAGAAGGATAGGGAGAGCATCTCCGTCACAATCCCTGAGGTAAATGAGTATTACGTGGGGATGCTCATCGCTCTTTTTGAGCGCGCAGTGGGATTGTACGCTAGTGTGGTTGGTATTAACGCGTATCACCAGCCTGGTGTTGAAGCGGGGAAGAAAGCAGCAGCGCAAGTTCTGAAAATTCAGGGAGCAGCTGAGGCTTTCCTTAAGCAAGCCAAGCAACCTGTGACCGTTGAAGATATTGCAACCGGCATAGGTCAACCCGATGCGGTTGAGACTGTCTTCAAAGTCCTTCGGCACCTGGCAGCTAACGGCCGCATAGAGGTTCAGTCGGGCGCAGGGATATTCAACGACCGTTATTCAGCGTAGCACCTAAAGTATGATTCTTGAACTGACCGGCATATCGCTACACACCTGGGGCTTGCTGCTCTTGGTGTGTGCGACTGTGGTCATATTCCTTGTTGATTCTGTCCCAGTGGATGTTACGGCGATGGGGGTGCTGCTGGTGCTCCTGCTCGGTGGGTATGTGTCAGCAGCTGACGCCTTCGCCGGGTTTTCGTCGCCCGTTGTTATAGTGATGGTGTGTACGTTGTTCGTATCCGGGGCTCTGCGCGTGACCGGAGTAAGCGATGTGATGGCACGGTGGATCCAGCGGTATGCGGGCTCAAACGAGCGCATCGCTATCGCCGTTGTGATGTTAGTAGCAGGGGTTTTCTCGGCGTTCATGAATAACGTATCAGCAGCAGCGCTGATGATGCCCGCTGTGGCGGTGCTTGCGCACGATGCAGGTATTGCCCCGTCACGCCTTTTTATTCCGCTCGCGTACGCAGTGACTGTTGGCGGAATGTTGACCCTTATCGGAACACCACCGAATATTTTATCGGCAGAGATCCTCCGCGCTCGTGGGCTTGAGCCTTTTCACTTCTTTGAGTTTTCACCGTTTGGCCTGATTGCACTCGTGGTTGGCACAGTCTTTATGGTAGGGTTCGGTTACAAGCTCTTACCGATTCGAAAAACCCAACGCACAACTCGGCGCATCACTGACCTCCGAACCCTGTATGCCCTGCAAGAGAAGCTCTTCTCGGTGCGAGTTCCTGATGATGCGCCAGCAGAAGGGAGATCGCTTGCAGAGCTGCGCTTTGGGTCGTTGATTGGTGGTGTCGTTGTAACGATAATTCGCGGGGGGCGTAAGCTTCTCTCTCCTAAGGCAGATGAAAAGCTGCAAGCGCGGGATGTTTTGCTCGTGCGCGGAAATCCTGACCGATTTCAGGAGGTGCTCTCTCTTCGGGGGCTATCGTTCTGCGAAGTTTCTGCTCCGCTTTTGCAGAAGCTCAGTGCAGATGCGCAGGTTGTTCGCTTTACAATTAAGGAAGTTCACACCGAGACCCGTGTGGTCATGTTGCGAGACCTTTTACGCACCACGGGTATAGTTCCCCTTGGAGTCGAGCGGGTAGCGCTCGATCACGCTTGGGAGTCAAATCCACCGTCGTGGTTCCTTGATTCACTGGTTCACAAAGGTGATGTAATTGTTGGGTGTATTGCAGGGAGATTCTCTGAGGAGTCTCCTTTGGTCGATGTTGAGATGGCTGATATTCCTCACCCAGAGGCGCTCCTTGCCGGCTCGCTCTATAGCATGACAGTTGATAAGGAGGGTTGGAGTGGTGCTCCGCTCCATCGTCTTATTCACGAAACCAAGCTGCCTATTGTAGGTGCATTGCCGGCGGACTCAAACTCGCAGCAGAACGGTATCGTGTGGCTCGATGTGCCGGTGCCAGATCTTGGAAGTGAGGAGATGTCAGTAAAGCTCGGAGGAGATCACATCCTTCGAGAGGGCGAGGTATACCTTGTCAGCGGGTCAATTCTTGAGGCTCGTAGGCGGGAGTGTGTTAGCTCGTTGCAACTAGAAGGCGAGGCAGCTTCTGCAGAGTTAGAGTCTACAGATGTTGGAATAGTTGAATTAATCCTTACGCCACGGTCAGAGTTTATAGGTAAGACCCTTGCGGATCTCCATTTCCGCGAAAAATACGAGTGTCAGGTCGTGGCGTTGTGGCGTGATGGAAAACCCCATCTTTCGCTCTCCTCTTCACTGCCACTTGTTTATGGAGATGCGCTGTTGGTGCAAGGTCCGCGGTCTAAGTTGACTGTCTTGGCTAAAGACCCTGATTTCCTCTTGCTCTCGGAGCACCGCAGCGCTCCTAAGCTCTCAATTAAGTCTGCTTTCTCGCTCGTTGCGCTCGCAATGTTAATGTTTCTGCCCCTGGTTACAGGGATGCCGATCCATGAAGCGGCGTTTTTATCAGCGTGTGTAGTTGTATTTAGTGGCGCGATTACAACCGAGCAGGCGTACAGAGAGATTGAGTGGCGGGTGGTGTTCTTGCTGGCGTTGATTATTCCGTTAGGAGCTGCCGTTGAGAAGTTTGCAACGCTTGCTCCTGTGATGGAGACCCTTAAGGCTGTGTGCGATATCGTACCGCCGGTTGGTGTGGCAGCATTGTTACTGATTGCTGGGAGTGTAATCAGTCAGTTGATCGATGCATCGGTTGCCGTCATCTTTCTTGGTCCAGTTGCCCTCTCGCTTGGACAGTACACCGGTGTCTCACCACGCACGATGTTGATGGCACTTACACTTGGAAGCTCTCTTTCTTACATGTTGCCGACAAGCTGTAGGTCTAACATCCTCGTGATGGGAGCTGGAGGATATAAGGCAAGCGACTTTATGCGGATTGGTGCGCCCTTTACCCTTGTAATTGGGTTAGCTGTCTTGTTAGCGCTTGGGATTGTGAATCTGTAGAGAGAAGAACAATCTCCTTAAAAGTTAGTTTCGTGCGGAGGTAATAGTGCCGGTATCACACTCAACAGTTGGGTCTTTCGGTATTGAACGAACTGAGTTGCAGAGCGAGGTTGCGTCATACCTTGGTCTTGCTCCAGGTGGAGTGAATCTACGACAAGCCGTCGTCGCACTCCCTCTTGAGCCGCTCCAAAATCTTACTAAGGCACTGCTGACCGCTCGTGATGTGGGTGGACGTGTCTTCTTTATGGGAAACGGTGGCTCGTACGATAACGCGCGCGCCCTCGCCTATATGTGTCGTCGTGAGGGGCTAGATGCAAAGACCCCAGGGAGCGAGGACGATTATGCAGCCATTACGTTGGCAAAGGGATATGACTACATATTTGTCGACGGCTTGCGCGGTGATCGAGTTGGCGCTCAGGATGTAGTGATCGGCATCTCAGGTTCAGGTAATTCTGCAAATGTTGTGCTTGCTCTTGAGGAAGCAGCGCGCCTTGGAGCCAAAGTGTTTTGCCTCGGCGGACGCGACGGTGGAAAGATGGCGGCGGTCTGCGGAGGTGCAACTTCTGTAGTAGTGAAGAATTCATGTATGGAGGCGATCGAGGACCTCCATCTGCTAGCTGGAGCTGTGTGCCTTCGAGCACTTCGCTCATCAGCGGCAGCAGTCGAAGGCGCTCATGCGGCCGTGGTTGCTGACTTTGATACGGTAATCAGTGAAAAGAGTCTGGCAGCTTTTGTTGATGTTGCTGAAGCAGTATTAAGGAGTATTGAGACCGGCTCGCGAGTGTTTATCCTTGGCACTAGCATCGGCGCTAATCATGTGATGGCTGATTGGGAAAGGGGAGCGACTAACCGAATCCCTATCCGTGGTGTTTCTGCTCCGATGATGTTTTCTCAGAATGCAGCGATGGCAACGCTCAACGACGACGGATATTTCTCTGTGGCACACGGTCTCGTTAAGAAAGATCCGACAGCGACGGACTACGGGATTGTTTTTGACGTTCTAACCCCAGGTCGTGAAGTATCTGCGGCTCGAGAGGTGCTGCAAGATGCCGGAACGCCTTTCATTCAGTTTGGGGGCGCGCAAGGGGTTGCCCTGGGAGCTTTCTCCGAAATTGAGCGAGACATCTTCCCAGCGATGGTTGGGCATATAGTATCCGCCAGTTTACGAGAGGCCCTCGGTCGAAAGTTTCAGGTCAAAGCTCGGTCCGAT
>JBIIHY010000099.1:0-9253 GCA_044235305.1 Bdellovibrionota bacterium | reverse complement strand
GAGCGTGGTAGGAATCTGAATCAACGAGAGCGATCGCCACATGAGTGACTGGTCCTTGTAGTTCTCCCACAAGCGAATCGTGTCACCACCTTCACGCGCAGCCGCAATCGAAGTATCAGCGACACGCTCCCGAACCTGTTGTGTAACCAGCTTTACTTTAGCCATACCAACTTCTCTTACCTCTGCCGTTCAACTTGCTGCGCTTTTGCAATCACTTCACCTAAATGGAGCTGATTGTAGAGCGTTTTGTCACTCAACTCCTTCAGTGGGGCACCACTCCAACGGGGTTGAAGCGAGGCCGGTGCTGGGATTCCGGGAGGCTCAAAACCACAAGCTGCCATACACATGTTTCTAACTCCACGTTCTTCGTCCGGAAATTTTCGCCTTGCTGCACCTAATGATAGAGACGAACCGATCCATATAAGTACCAACAGCGGCATGTAGTGAGCTGGCTTATCAAAGGCCGTGCTCACCAGAAACGACAGAACTAAACCCGACATCCACTCCATGGGCTTACACCCAGCAAAGGTCCAGTCTTCGTTTAATCCTGGGATTACATCACCGTTGTCCATGTCGATTCGTGCCTCTAATAGTAATCAGCCGCTCCTACTTCTTTGCTTCAGGCAAAAGTCGCGGGTCAGCTGAGAACTTAATGCCGCCCTTAGTCGCCTTGGGCTGCGGGTCAAGGATGCGTTCGAGGTCTTGGGCTCGATCAATCAGGGTGTTACGCCATTTCGTCGGGTCTAAGAGCTCATCGGGGCGGGCGATCTTACGTCCCTGGTCAAATTCGTTTAGAGCCGACACCAGCAAGGCTCTTGCGCGGGCGTAATGAGCAACAGCCTCTGCCGTCGCCTCAGTACTAGTCTGACCAATGTTCTGCGACTCTGCATGCGCAGAAGGGCCCCAAATCACCGAAGCGGCAACGGCGAGGGAGAGAATTGAGGAAAAAAGCTTAGTCATTGTAACATCCTGATTTTATGCTGTTATACAAACTTCCCTACGATTCTACCGGCGTTTACCGCCGGGTTCATCCATTTTTATCCCCTAGAGTATCCTGAAAATGCGTACGGCATCCGATAACTCTTTGAGAGGACTATGGTGAGTCGGTATTCGAGTTTGCTCACGTCTACCGTGATGGGTATGAAGGAATCTAGTTTTTTCGTTGACTAACTGCTGCTTTTTCTGAAGACATTTTGTGAAACCTGCCAATCATTCCAGATTACGACTGGCGCCCCTCGCTGCGGAACGTTACTTGAATAAGAATCCCTCCGGCTCTACACTGGGGAGGTCCCGCTGCGCGGAGTTAGGATTTATTAGAGGTTGTCTCCAGTGACTGTTGATGGTCTTCCATCCACCCACGACCGAGAGCTTGATCTGCTGCGCTCGAATTTTCGCCGCAGGGTCGTTGCTGTAGGGGTTAAGGTTACGGCTGCAATCGTTGCAATCTTGATGGTTGCGGTACTACTGGCGATCCTACTCAGCGATACAGGCTCCGAGCACCTCGACTTTCCACGCGTCGTCTCAGAGCTCCGACAGAATGCCGCGCCCTGGGCGCAGGAGATGTTATCAGAGGTCTCCGAGTATCACAGATGGCTGACCCAGCACGGTACCCAGGGTGAGCTCTCACTATTTGAAAAATTCGCGGTGAAAGTCGGTACGGCTTCCCTTAGTAGTTCAGATTCCAGTGCCACGGACTTGGGTTGGTTTTCGAGCATCTGCCTCTCGCTTTATTCAGGAACACTGCGCGTGCTCTTTATTGTTATCGCGTCGTGCAGATTGTGGCTCGCTGTAGCCGTATGTTGCCTGGCCTACGGCCTTACAACCTTTGAACCCTACAAGGGCACCGATGTACTCGGGCAGACTGGAAACGGACGGGTCTTCTATTCAGGCATCCGTGCTGGGCTCGATAAGCTTAGCGCCAGTGGGGCACCGGACATTCTCCTGCGAGGACTTGCCTGTCCACAGAGGGCAACTTCAGCAGAGGCGAAGGCGTCATTACTGTGGAGAGTGCTCTCTAAGTACGGAGCAACTCATCAGACAAATGAGGCCCTGACAGCGATCATCGTCAAGAATAGCGCGGTTGCATCCTATGTTGCGCTGCTTGGCGAGGAGGCAGCGCTTGATGCCTGTTATGCAGGCGCAACTATTGCAGAGCATTCGCCGCATCTGGTCGAAGCTGCTCTATCGTTGCACGCGTTGTACGCCCACAATGAACGGATTGAAGATAACGGTGGTGCCACTCCGGCTGCTCAGGGCTCGACGGGCAAGCTCACGTCCCAGCAGTATGCACTCCTCGTATGTGACACGTTCCACCGCGTTCTTACGCCTGAGATGCGTCGGTGTATCGGAAAACTTACGGTGCATGAGGTAGCCACATTGGTCCTAGCCCTCGAAGCAGGGAAGGTGCTTGCCTACACCGAAGATGGGGGTCGCTGGACACGACGCTCTAACTTCGTTCACCTGAATGCGCGCGCTGTGCTGCACTGCCTGCTTGAGTTTCCAGAAGACTACTCATTTGAATCGCGTACTACGATCAGGCGCGCTATCATTTACGCCTCTCGGCGTAGCGCGTTCGCACCGGTTCGTATGCCACTTGATATGAGTAAAGAGGAGTGGGCGCTACGGCAGTGGAGCGAGGTACTACTTAGTCTCCCACATGAACTACCTACAGCCGCTGAAGAGATTGAGCTGGCTGGGCTTATTCGCGAGGGGCATGAGACCTGGAACCATGAGTTCTTTGATCGCTCCATTCTGACATCCCCCGCGCTGACCTCAGTATCGTATACCACCCCCTACGGGCTGTTACTCGTCCCTTTCGCCCAGCTACTCGATGTAGCGAAACGTACCCTTCCAGCCAACCAGCAGCAACGGCTGCACGAGCTTGCAACATCAGTCAGTCAGAGACAAGCGCAACAGCTAGCTAAAGCTGAAGCATCAGAAGGGGGGCTGCCTACTTTTGATCGCGTGCTGCCACCGCTTACTGATTCCGAGATTGAGTCTCTGGCTAAACTCCACGGCCTTGAGCCAGAGGCACTGCGTGCCTGGTCAGCGCTGAGACTGATCCTTAACGGCTACAGCTGGCTCGGTCGGCGGGTAGGGGACTACACCGTTCCTGACTCCTCAATCATCTTTGCTGTATTTAAGTGTGAACCATCTACTCCAGAGGTCAACGCCCTGGGGTTACTGGGCAAGACCGGCATGGTACCTCTTCGCGGGGGGAAGCTACTGGACCGCCTCGGACCATCATGGAGCGCTCGGTTTATCGCAGTAAACGGCGCAACGATGGCAGAAACGCAGGAAGATTTTGAGAAGCTCATGCGTGGTATCAAAGATCGAGATACTGCGCCTGACGTTGCGGTTGAGCCGCTGACAGGAGCGTAATCGGGAGCACTATGGCGCGTAATTATAAAAAGACCGATTACAAAGCTCTGCGTGACCAGCAGATGCGACATGCGCTACTGAGCACAGGACTTGCTTCGCTTGGTACTTTTGGCGCAGCCCTCTCTCCACTAATCGCGGGCGTTGATCCCATGGTGCTCTTTGGCCTCGGCATGATACCCGCAGCAACGCTCGGTTCAACGGCGTATCTTCTTAGCTCTCAGCAGAAACTTGAGCTCGAGCGACGCAGGGAGTCAGAGCTACGCGGCGGCCGCGATGTGCTCGGCATGCCACCCGCTCGCGATTGCTTTGCAAATGCAATCAACGACGCGCGTAACAAGAATAAAAAGATGCTGGACCGTTACCTGGTCGGTTTCGAACTCGATTCAGGCAATCCGCTCTGGGTTGACGATGATGAGATCTGCACGCATGGAGCTGTGTTTGCGAAAACCGGAGTAGGAAAGACTCTGTGGCTGGAATCGCTTATCTTTCAACAGATGGCGCGTGGGCGCGCAAGCGGTTGCACCTTTATCGACGCCAAGCGCGACTCAGCAACTCTAGCGCACATTATCTTAATGGCGCTTGTTACGGGTCGTATCGAGGACTTGATTGTAGTCGACCCGTTTGAAAGTGTGCACGCCTACAACTTTGTAATGACAAAGCAGCGAGCAGATGTAAAAGCGCGTAAGGTGCTTCGCGCTGGACTCCCTCCAACTTCTGACCAGAGCACTACCAAGCACTATGACCGCCTCGCTGCCGATTCAATTTACCGCATGGTGCGAGCCATGGAGAGCTTTGGGTTGGCGTGGTCTATACGCGATATCGCTGTTGCACTCTCAGCGTTTCAACTGGCCTATCCGCACTTGCGTAACATGCTTAACAAGATAGGCGCGCGTCAGGCGATGGTCGAGCTTGGGCATCTTGCTTCAAGCTATCGCAGTGTGAAGGGTGTACTCGACACAGCGCGTATCACCGATAACTTGCGAGGTATCGCCTCTGAGCTACACGCCATCTCAGGTAGCGAAGCAGGGGAGGTCTTCTGCACAAAGTACACGGACCTTGTGCTAACCGATGCTATCCTGCGCGGCAAGATTATTTACTTTATGCTCCCTCGACTTGAAGAGGCTGAGAGCGCAGCGCGCATGGTCAAGGTATTTCGAGAAGATCTTGAAGTTTCAATCGGCGAAATTACCTCATCACGCATCCACAATCTTGAGGATCCACACTT
The DNA here is from genome assembly GCA_044235305.1 of Bdellovibrionota bacterium. Classification (GTDB taxonomy): domain Bacteria; phylum Bdellovibrionota_C; class UBA2361; order UBA2361; family OMII01; genus OMII01. The sequence goes on along the minus strand of JBIIHY010000099.1, from coordinate 4,647 downwards.
GGTCATCATCGACGAAGGATCATCAACCTTCGGACCTACGTGGGCGAACCTTTTTGAGCTTGCCCGCCGCGGTCGTTTTGCTCTGCTATTTGGAGCCCAGTCGACGGGCGGTCTTACTGACTCAGCTATGGGATTGAGTGAAGCGTTCTATGAGCGCGTAATGGCGAACGTTAACCTTAAAGTCATGATGCGCATCGGTGATAATCGAACAGCGACCGATATGACTGAGTGGTTTGGAAAGATAACCTCTACAAAGAAATCTATCGGCGCAGGCGTTACAACCGGCATGTCGACTGCTGTGATGCAGGGAAATCTCGGCGCCGGTGCGAGGCGAACCGGCGGTGAGAGCCAAACGGTCAGCTACTCTGAAGACGAAGAGGATCTCGTGAGCGCAGAGGAGCTGAAACACGAGATGTCTGCCGAGAAGGGGCTTGCGTGGTTCGATCTAGGAAACGGAAAGATCGTGAAAGGGCGCTCGTTCTGGTTTAACTCGATGCTGCCAGAGATGTGGGAAGGGCGTGAGTTCATCGTACATCCTGAACGACTGGAGCTCGATGAGATCGGTCTCGCTGACTGGGTGGACGAGCAGATCCTTTCGCAAGAGCAGCAAGAGACCTCTGAGAAGTTTGCGCACAAACCGAAGCCTACCGCCCCTGAGCCGAGCCACGCTGCGCCCAAGGGGACACCTCCTAGTAGGCCTCAGGTAGGCGCTGACAGGAATAAGACCCCGGCTGTTTCTGAGCCAGCTCCACCGGGTTCGTTCAAGCTAAACCTAAGCGCCCGCGGTGGCCGACCCCGCGGCACGGTTACAGCTCTGACAAAGAGCGAACCCCCGTTAGATCCGCAATCAGCACGACCCGAGCCTCAAAAAGCCACAGCTCCCGTGTCAGATCAAAAAGATAAAAAAGGCAAGAAAAATGAGGATTTAGGAGACCCCAAAGGGGGCACACCGCCACCAAAGGGGGGTAAGCTAGGGGCCTTTAGGCTGCGCCGCGGGTCGTAACGGGGCTACTCAGCAGAGGGCCTTAGTACGGTCAATCTTGCAAACCGATGGCGCTTGGCGGTACGGTAAAGGGTAATTGAGTGACAGACTGTCGTTTTATAGAAGCAGTTAGACGGTCCGATGGGATTTAATATGATGTCGTCCGAAGCGTGGACGAACGGTTGTATCCGAGAAGAGGTAAAGGTTTTATGTACCGCGGTGGAGTTACATTTTCGATAAATAAATCATTCGGTCGCCTTCAGTTGATACCGGAGCCATCTGGGCTTCGCCTGTTTTACGTTCCAATCATAGAAGGTGTTGAATCACCAGGCGCTCTCGGTAGCCTCGATATGCTACTTCCAATCGATGCAGTGGGTGGTTTGTGGGCAACAACGCGCGCTTTCTTATACGGCGTTGAGTCGCTCGATGAGAATGTGATCTTACAGAGCGGCTCGAGTGAAAGTGACTCGGATACCTTAATCAAGCTCTACCGCGACAAGCCACGTGGACAGCAGGGGAAATTAAGCGGCGAGGAGACGTGCTGGTTGCGTATCGTGACCGGTCGTACTGAAGAGGAACGTCGGCGAATTAAGCTTGGGCCACGCGATCTCCTCTGCCTAGAACTCTCTTGCAACTCAGTCATGATCCTGGCAGGTGATGCTGGAACCCATAAACCGCGCCTCGCGGAGTGATATGGTTAATTGACCGATAAGTAGCCTTATCGGACTACTACCGTCTCAAAAACGCCCCGCGGACCTGGAGGGTTCCTTTCTTCGTAACAACTACCCGTACCGCGCGTACGCCTTCAGCACCGAGGTTATCTCGCACTGCAAGTCGTGCGGATAAGGTGCGTCCCGTGCGAACAAAGCGCCTTACAGATGAACGGCGAGACGTTGAGCGGTCGCTAAAGGCCCAGCGATAACTCAAGGCTTCGCCTTCTGGGTCACTCGAGCTCGTTCCGTCGAGGCTGACAGTGACCCCGCCACGGCTTCGAGAGACGCGGAAGCGAACCAGTGCGTTCGGTGGTTGATTAACGTAGAGCGCTGTCAGCGTGGTCGGTTTTTCAACCGTTACAAAGCTACGGCTGCGCTCCGCTAGTCCATCACTCCAACGCCAGAAACTTCGGCCACGGTGGAGAGCAGCCGCAGTAACAGTTTGCCGCGACCCGACAATTGGGTTCACCAGGTAGGGAGCTACACCTTCGACTTCGTCATCAACGTAGGTCATGGTTGCACCAGCAGGAAAGCTTGCGAGGGTGTACATGGTTGTGAGCGGCAGCACTGGGCGACACTTCTGGTCACTTAGCCCCTCCCCCATCGTAGCGCTAAAACAGAGTTCATATGAAGTATCATCTGTATGCTCGGTCGGGATAAAAGACCCGCGAAGCCCAGCCACTTCACCGACTAGATGTTCGTGCTGGTTGTGTTTCTGCAGGATACTCCACTGCAATTGCACCCCGGGTAGCCCGCTCTGCTGAAGGCGCCCCAAAAATGCAACGGGCTCGCCGATTCGGTATCGTAGCGTAGTGTTAGGGAGATCAATCTCAACTACCGGCGGCTTCACGCCCGTACGGACGGTAAAGGAGGTCGAACTACTTGATGCAGGATTATCTCGCTCACTAACGGTAACCCGCGCAGCGAAGGATCCAACAGTAGTGTAGGTGTGAGATGGATTTGGCGCCGAGGAAGTAGACCCATCCCCGAAGTCCCACACATACGCTAACTCTTGACCATCAAGGTCATAGGACTGCTCAGCGTCAAATTGAACGGTGAGGGGAATATCGCCCGAGAGTGGCGCAGCTTCGGCACGCACGACAGGAGCTGAGTTTGTCTGCCCCACGTACCGGAAACGGCGCACCTCACTCGAGCGTGTTGTTAGATCAATGTATACTGCGTAGAGGTTAGAATCAGGTCCGATGGTGAGCTGCACCGCACCAAGCTTTGAGCCAGCCTCCTTTGCAAAATTGTGCATCGTTGGCCTACCGTCCGCATCAAATGTGAGGTACTTGATAAATCGCTGCGCGTAATCGGCGAAGAAGAGCGCTCCATCAAACTCTGCGGAGTAGCCCTTACCCTGGTAGAATGCTAGACCCGTGATGGACGCTCCCAAGTCTTTTCCCGAGGCATCGTACGGATGGCGGTACGTGTAGGTCGGTTTTGTAACAGCGCTTTGGCCCAGAGCATAGATCTGATTACATAGGTCAACCGTTCGCGGATGCGCACGATACCCAACCTGTCTCAGGCTAGTATCTGGTACTCCCTCCAGAACTGCTCGCACACTGAATCCACCCTCATAGCATGGCCAACCGAAGTTAGCCCCCTTCCCTGCATTTATCTCTTCAAAGTACGAGGTGCCCACATCGCCAGCATAGATCTCACCGTTCACAGGATTACGTGTGATACGGAACGGATTTCGAAAGCCAAACGCCCACAATCTTGAGCGATTAGCGCGTGGACGGTCTGCATCGTAATACGGATTGCCTGGCAGACCATCCCCAGTATCGGGGTTAATCCTCAAGATTCGCCCCGAAAGTGAGTCAAGGCTCTGCGCTCTGAAAGCGACCCGTGTCGGACCGTTGTAATCTGCACCGTCTCCAAACGAAACATAGAGCTCACGATTCGCACCGAAGATTAAGGTACCAGCCGTATGCGACAGCGCATCACACGCAGCACAGTCTTCTATTGGCTCTCCCTCCATCGTGAGACCCGTCATACACGAGGCGCGCTCGGGAATGTTTGGATCGCCTAGTGGCACTGGCGGTGCAATATTCTCTGGAGTACTCGCCCTACCCACCAAAACCTCCTCTGATGTTGCATCGGCTACGTTATACCCGTTTGCTGGGTCAGCTCGGTAGCGTACCACACGTATGACCCGCGGGTCGGTTGAATCAGGTGTCATCCCCGGTGGGTCATACACATACGAGAGGTAGATAAACGGCTTAGTTGGAAACTGTGGATCAACAGCGATGCCTAGCAGCCCTCTATCGGTTGCTTTATTGACGATTCCAGAGAGATCGATGAACGGCGCAGTGAGCAACGTACCGTTATCGACAACTCTAACACTGCCGGTTTTCAGAGCGAGGTATACTTTATTGTTTGGTGCAAAGGCGATTGCTGTTGAGATTGGGAGGCCCTTAAGCACGGTGTCTTCAACAAACCGTAGGCCGGGCTCGAACTCAGACTGTGCGAGTACACGTGAGCTCGCGAGCATAAGCACTAGCAGATGCAGTACTACTGTTAATCGTACAATCCTCTTCGTTTTACCTAGCGCGAACATTGCCGTCTCCGTCTCCTTGACTCAGGTGTGCCGCGGCATGATGCGGCCAAATGAATCCGTACGGTATGACGGTGAGGAGGTGCTGCTTGGACGGTCTGGGGCTGAGCTCGTGGAGAGCGCAACACAGGAACTCTATGTGGACCTCCTTGGTCGCGTTGCTACAACGTCAGTTAGACCCCCGGTCATTTCATGGATCCTTCAACCGCCACACGCCACGTCCAGAGCGCCAAGCCGGTATCCTCAACTCCTAGCAACTACTCTCCAGGGAGGTTTATATGCAAATGGATAAACGTAATCAGAATGGAATCCTAAGGTGCGCAGCAACCACTCGTATCTAGTGGGTTCTGCCCTGCCGTCTGTATTCTATCCCCAGAGCTTTGACCTCTCGA
>JBIIHY010000399.1:0-2773 GCA_044235305.1 Bdellovibrionota bacterium | reverse complement strand
AAACGGATGTCGCGCCCCAACACCATGTAAACGCGCCAACAGTCGCCCTATCTGACGGAGTTGATTATCATCCATCTCATCCAGGATGCGCCCGCCAACTTTTTGAAAGACCGCGTAATAGATACCAGCCCCTTCTACTTCCGACAGCGTAGAGCCATCTGGAAAAGCCAGAGGCGGCACAACTGGAATCTCCGCTTCACGACACTCAGCTAAGAATTGGTGTTCCTCTAGGATCTGCTCCTTCGTCCAGCGACCTGGACGGTAAAACTTTACGACTCGATAAGACTCCCAACGATCCCTCTGCGGTGTATCATCCTGGTCGAGCTCAACCTCATACACCCGATTCTCCATGCTATTAAGGGCCATTACGCGGCCAGTGCAACGCACACCAAGCTTCTCAACGGCATCAAGCACTCGCTCGGGAGTAAGCTCAAAAAAGAACTGTGTGGGTGAAGTTTCCATAGGACAGGTGGCGATAGTCACACACCTTACTACATCACTGCAATGAGCATCTCGTCAGCGATGAGACGCCCAGGTAGTTTTACATCCGCCCTGGATGCGGTTTAGGTGAATATCAATCGTTTTAACCACTATACCAGCCCCACTAAAAGCTGGGCACGATACGGAATAACGTCGTGTGTATTCCTTGTACTGACGGCTGACAGAGAACGAACGCGTTCCAGCCGGCAGAAGAAACTTCTCGTTTGGCTTGAGCGACCGCGTTGCTCCACCCGCCGAAACAACGATTACATTGTACTCTCGGTCACGAGAGTCGTTCTTCATAAGGATTCGCCCATCAGGCACATCTTCCCCGAAGCAGCCCGCTAGCAAAGTAGCAAGCACAACCGACACAAAACTGCGAAGATGAAAGACTCGAAGCATCCCCCAAAACTACCCTCAAGTGCTAACCGTCTGCAATCGACACTTTGCGGCGAGAAAGAAGCAGCACGATAAAAATCGGCCCTCCGATAAGTGAAGTGAACACCCCCGCAGGAACCTCAAAAGGAGGAACAACTACCCGTCCGAGGAGATCACACACAACAACAAGAGAGCCCCCTGCGAGGAAAGAGAGCGGCACGAGCGCTCGGTGACCAACCCCAACTACGAGTCGAGCAACGGCTGGGACGATGATACCGACGAACCCGATAACACCGCATTGAGAAACAACCCACCCAACAAATACAGAAGTGAGAAGAAACGTTGTGCGCCGCACGGAGCTTGTATCGACCCCTTTAGTGCGTGCCAGCTCATCTCCAAATAGCATGAGGTCAAAGTTCTTACTGTTACAATAGGCCCACGTCACAACAGCCGTGACCAAAGCAACCCCAACTCCGACATCAAGAAATGATGCTCCAGGCACTCCACCCATCAGCCAACGAGTGACCTTAAAGAGCTGCGAGTAATCCGCCAGATACTGAACGAGTGTAAGAAGGCTTGAGCAGAGAAAGCTAAATACAACTCCAACAAGGAGCATCCGCTCTGCGCTGCTATTTCGGCGACTACACAACACGATACCAAATAACCCCACAAGAGCCCCGAGGATAGAGCTCGCCGCTGTGCCAATCCCGCCAAGCACTGACCCTGCGCCACTGAGAAGCGAAAGTGCGGCACCAAGCGCCGCAGCAGACGACACGCCAAGAGAGAAAGGACTAGCCAGCGCATTCCTAAATATAGACTGGTAGCACGCACCAACAACCGAGAGTCCGCCACCCACAACTATCGCAAAGAGCACTCGCGGCAGTCGCAAGTAAAGAACGATACGCTGCAGATCTTCTTCGCACCAAACTGCAAACGGAGATAGAGCGCTAGCCCCTAAGAAAACAGCACAGGCCGAGGCGATAACGAGGAGCGATGCCGCAGCGACGTACACGAGCACCATAGACCGCGTGTCAGATTTTCTGCCTCGAGTGCCCCTCTCCATACTACACCGACACCACAAACGACTCACCGTCAGAGCTAAGCCGCTTAAATGCACACCCATAGGCGTCTTCGAGTTGGGCTATCATCTGTGGATCATGCGATGATCCATCCCACACGACTCTTCCCTGCTTCATTATCAAAACCCGCGCACACACGCGAACTGCCAACGAGATGTCGTGGGTAATAAGAAGGATTGCGGGTAAGCTCTTCACCTCCGAAGAGACCTCCTTGCTCGCAGAAGCGCGCAACAGCTCCTCTACCTCTCGCCTCCCTCGCGGATCAAGACTTGCCGTTGGCTCATCTAGCACAAGAAGGTGCGCCCCCTGAGCGATTGCACCTGCAATTAGTACGCGCTGCAACTCTCCGCCGCTTAGTTCAGGCAGATACCGCTCGCCTAGGTGGGCAACCAGGGAATACGCCTGCGCGTTCAATTCACCATCGCCACTTAAGGTAAGAAAATCTTCAACGGTAAAATATGGCAGATTCTCTACCCGCTGCGGAACGTAACTAACAAGCCTTGAGAGCTCTCGCGGTAGAAGCCGATTGACCTCGTGCACTCCGTTTACCTGTATTGACCCTGAACTGTATGGCCTAATGCCGGCGACAGCTTTCGCGCACGTAGTCTTCCCTGCGCCATTTGGACCAACTAAAGCCACACGCTCTGCTGCTTCAACCGAGAAATTAATGTGCTGAATGAGATCTTCCCCATCGGAGCCACGCACAGTGATATCACTTACCTGTAAGAGCGGAATCTTCATAGCAACGGGGCTGCCTTCTCACTAAACCGCTCAGGATAAATCATCGCACCCAACCGGAAAGCTAGCTGTGGGTAGCGCACACTCGGTATGCTTGC
>JBIIHY010000098.1:0-9307 GCA_044235305.1 Bdellovibrionota bacterium | reverse complement strand
CATGAATAAAAGCTGGATACTAGTTGCAAGCAAGGATGAAGCACGACTGTTCTCGCAAGAAACCCCGACAAGTCACCTAGTCCTTGAGATCGACATCGGGAACCCGTCGGGCAGGTTACTGACTGGCGAGATAAACAGCGATAAAGCCGGTGCATCAACCGACAACCGCATGCGAGGCCGACACGCATACTCTACCGAAGAGGATCCACGCGACCGCCTTGTAAAATCGTTCTACCGAGAGGTCTTCGAGCAGGTGCGGCTCGCGTTTATCGCCAAACGGTTTGATAATCTCACTCTAGTAGCCGAACCACGCCTCCTTGGTATGCTACGAGCGCTACTCCCTGAGATGCTACAGAGTGTAGTTACACGCGAGGTCCCAAAGGATCTTTCGTTTGCTCCGCCACACTCGCTTGAGCGGCGCTTAGCGGGGTCGTGAAGTCAAAGCAGCGTGGAAAGTTCCACCGTGGACGGGGTGAGAGCAGCACCTGGTAAAGCTCAACAGTTGAGTCGATAAAACACGCCTCACACACCTGCAGATAGAAATCCCAGATACGGAAAAAACGCGCATCGAATGACCTACCGAGCTTGGTTATCGCTGACCACCGGTCTCTGAAGTTCTTGCGCCAGTGCCTAAGGGTAAGCGCATAGTGCGGTCGCCAGTTCTCAACGTGCCCCACTGCGAGGTCCGCCTCGCGCGCACCCCGCACCAACTCCTCTAAACGAGGGAGCCGTGAGCCAGGAAAGATGTACCGCTCAATCCACGGGTCCTGCAAGCGGTGTGGGTCCTCTTCAACACCAATGGTATGCAACAAAGCGGTGCCCGTCGGTTGAAGCACACGCCGCACTGCTTGAAAGAAATCACCATACGAGGGAAGCCCCACGTGCTCAAACATTCCAACACTGACCACAAAATCAAATGAACCGGTCAGATCGCGAAAATCGAGTAGCTGTACCCGCATCCGATCCTGCAATCCTCTCTCTCGCAGCCTCCGACGAGCAAACTCATACTGCTCTTCGCTGAGAGTGATACCGACTCCTTTTATATCAGGGAAGTTTTCACCCACATAGCTGAGCAATCCGCCCCACCCACATCCAATATCCAACAAGGTACCACCACGCTGAAGTTGAAGTTTAGCAGCGATACGCTTTAATTTATTCTGCTGCATCTGCTCGAGGGAATCGCTCTCCGTAGCCGCGTACCCACACGAATACGTCATGGTCTTATCCAACATCTGCCCGAAGAAGTCGTTACTTAAGTCGTAGTGCACCCGGATATCGTCGTGCGCAGCCCGGGCACGATTTATCCCGAGGCGCCATGAGCGAACTCGACCAATGATACGTGGAAGGAATCCCCCGTTAAAAAGCCGGTCGACGTTATTTGCAAAGAGCACACTAAAGAGCTCCTGCAGTCGCTCTCCCTCAACCTCCCACCATCCATCAGCGTAGCTCTCACCGAGTGCGAGTGACCCTTGGGCTACTAGGCGCCCGTAGAGTCGATTATCTCTGACCCGTACGGTGACACGCGCGCATTCAGCCCCACCTACTCCACAGTCCCACCTCGTACCATCGCATTCTATCAGGACCAAACGACCCTTGGTAATGACACGCTGCAGCAAGTATCCCAGTTCTGAATGACCCCGGTGAGTACTTGAGCGCTCGTGCGCCACATCTGATGTAGTTTCCTGCGAAATAGCTTCCATACCAGCGATATCCCCGTATAAATACAAGGGACGTAGTGTGCCCTACTGTAGCTCCTTCGCTCTATGCGGCTCATCAGTGCAGGGGCAGTGCGCGCAGAGCAACAGCTCTCTACTTGAAGCTATGTTGAGAAAACCTTCACCACGCTCTTCAAGGGACGGAGGAAACAGCAGGCAGCATCATTCACTGTAACATTGGGTCCCTTGCTACCACGATCAAGTCACCATCAAGATACGCGATTGCGCGGGAGCTAAAGGAGATCCCGGCTGCGCCCCCAAGGAAGGTTATCAGAGGCATCGCCAGGTCACCACTTCCACTGTTTCTTAAGTTCAGGTGCACAAACGCAGCCGTCGGCATGGAGGTGGACGAAATGTCATCCGGACACGCCGGAGAGAATGTTCTTGTAGTAGGGTTATAGGAGCCTAGAATCATATAGCCACGGCCAGAGCTAGGTTGCGTAAACCCTATCCAGGAGAAGTCGCTTCGCGACTGGGGGTCGGGTTGGGATGTCGCGGTACAGGGGGAGACGGTACCCCCTAGCGGAGTCAGGGCCAATCGAACTAACGCTTGGCTATAATTGGCAGTTCCTAACATAGGCACAGCAGCCGCTGTCGTCGAGCGAGCGGTAATACACCGGGCTATTCCAACGTAGCCTGAAGGTAAGTCTTGACACCGCCTATTAGGCGGCGGGCTTGTCATTAACTTTACAGCCGCTAACGCAACGTACTCTGCCGCGTTGCGTTGCTGCAGCATCATTGCACCGAGAAAAAATACATTGAGAGCGAGTGCCACAAAGGTGAAGAAGGCAACAAGCCATACCGCGCTTAGCACAAGCACGGCACCCTTTTGCCTCTTCGATGTTGAGTTCATAACTCCTGCCATTACCTGGACGTCGGCTAATTACCTATTCAGGTTAAGAGTTTGTTCCTCTTACTTCCTTAACATGCCCCACTTGGACAACAACCGCTGTCAGCGTTTGGAACCGGCAAAGACACGTACGGAAGTGACTGGGATACTACCATCTGCCCTACAGCCCATGATAACCAAGCCCTCGACTGAGCCGTAACAGTAATGTGCAACATGCAGAGACCATCCGCAGCAGGAATGTCTACACCCGGTGGGCCAAACTGAACATTTAAGGTAAGAGACTCCGCAACCATCAGGCGCTTCATAAGCAAGATCTGCTGCGCATACCAGGAGGTAACCCCACGCGCGGCAGTTGTGCAGGCGCTGTAGTTACTACTTGCAGGCCCGCATGCACCAGCGGAGAGTGTGGTGAGGTAAGTTGCCGCGGCCGCGGCTACCGTAGTTTGGTCACCCGACGGAGCAAGAGATATTTCGTAGGCCGCATCTCCGCCAGGAGCACGGAGAGCCGCCATATACGGCACCCGCCCCAAAACGATTCCTAACTCTCGGACACTCTGACTAAGGTACATGTAGTCTGAAAGCCGCACACCCAGAACCATGGTTGCGGCGACCGAAGCCAGAAGGAGTGGCAGGATGAGAGCTGATTCAACAGCTATAGAACCCACCTGAGGAGTGCGCCTAGTCGGCTTACGTGGTCGTACTGAGCGGCGCAACAGCATTACCACCCCTACTCAATCCAGCTAGAGCTTTGCCCTTGATCCCAACGCCACACACGACCCTGGATCACAGACCATTCTTCTACAGAGCCATCTGGTTTCTTCGCTTTTACTATCCCCTGCAGCTTCTCCTCGTCGGCGCTGCGCTTGGAGGCTCCACCAGTAGCACGCTCCATGAGCGTCCTTTGACTTACGGGTTCGGCTGGTGCCGCATCACTTACAGAATCGAACTCACCATTGAGCATCAAACTAAGCTCTCCTGAACGGGATGCCAGAAATATCTTCTGACCATCTGCCGGAGAGACCAAAAGGGTTACGGTAAATGACTTCTCGGTGTTTGGGCTCGATAGCGGCACGTAACCCTGTGAAGAGCCAGCAGATAGATCCATCTTCCCCTGCACTGAAAGCACCTGCACACCTTTTATTAGAGTTGTAACAACCGCATCAGGGCCACCCTCGCTGGCGTACCACAACACGTCAACCCGTGAACCAGGGATTCCCCACCCCTCAATTCCAGTAACGTTATTTAACTGGATCGTTACTGCGCGGTATCCGGGGGTAATTTTCTTTGTCAGTAAATAATCCGGTGCATCCATCACCTGAGTCACCATCAAGACCCGACCAGGCACGATGGTTTCCTTAGCAACGCGGCCTTCGATCTCCCCTACTGTGCGGACCGGCTGGCCGCCCAGGGCAGCCACAGAAGTCAGGCTCATGACCTCTTTTTGAAACATAGCCGCTGTAAGTTGAGCTCCTGGAGCCACACGTTGTGTTGGTACGAATACCTCGAGAAGCTCAACCGCCTCTTGCACTGGCTTGGGAGCCTCAACAACAGCAGCGGGCTTACTGACAAGAAATGGAATTCCAAGGGCAATGAGCGACATAAACAGGAATCCGCCCACGACGATGAACTTGGTGGCATCTCCCTGCCCCCCCATCGAACCTCGTCCGCCGCTGTTAGATCCAAATCCCATGCTTACCAGAGGATAGTCCCCTGCCCCTTATGAAAACGGCTCTGCTAGCCCCAGCACAGAACCGCTCAGAAAGGTTGTCGACAGCTGCACATTAAAACTAAAGTGCTTTAACTGGTACTTAAGTCCGGGGTGAAAAAGGATAAAGTCAGCAAAATAAGAGAGTTAGAGGCTATCATTAGCAACAAGCTAACGGCACCCATGGCCTTACCTGGCAGTGCGCGGAAGCTGCAACAGCCGCTCAGCTATAATATTACGCTGGATCTCTGAACTGCCCGCAGCGATAGTGCGACCTCGAGAATAGAGGTACTGATGCAGCGCTCGGCAAACAACACTGTCGTGCTCTCCAAGTCCAACCTGGGCACCGAGGAACTCACACGCCGTTGTGCAGAGACGTTGAAACGACTCACTCCACAACAACTTATCAAGCGAGCCCTCGGGACCTGGCGCCGCACCGTGCGCGTAGTTCATGAGGTGATCGTACGCCAGCGCACGCGTTGCACAGGCGTCTACGATGCACTCAGCAACAGCTGCTACCTGAACTGCGTCACTCTGCGGATTCGCCACACCACTCTCAGAAATAAGCGCACGCAACGCAACCTCAGATTGAAGCTGGCGCGCAAAGGTCAACACTACGCGCTCAAACATCAGGGTTGAGATAGCTATCTTCCACCCATCCCCTTCTTTACCAACCATCTGGTCAGCGGGCACGAAGACCGAATCAAAAAAGACTTCGTTAAACTCTTTATCTCCGCTTATCTGTTGAAGTGGTCGAGTGGTTATCCCTGACGACTTCATGTTGACGAGGAGATACGAGAGACCCTGGTGCTTCTTCTCGCTATCACTGGTGCGACAGAGAACGAAACACCAATCGGCGATATGTGCAAAGCTCGTCCAGATCTTCTGTCCCGAGAGAAGGTAGCCTCCTTCAGTTGGAACTGCGCGAGCTTTAACGCTTGCTAAATCACTACCAGCCCCGGGCTCTGAGAAACCCTGACACCAGATCTCTTTTCCTGAAAGGATATTACTTAAGAATCTCCCCTTCTGCGCCTCAGTGCCGTGCGCTATCAAAACGGGGCCGACCATTGTGAGACCAAAAAGGCCCAGGATCTGCGGGGCTGCTACCCGCACCAGCTCTTCCTGAACGATAGCCTCTTCAACGAGACTCAATCCGCGTCCGCCAAACTCTGCCGGCCAGTGAGTACCAAGCCACCGACCACCGGAGAGCGCTGACTGCCACTCGCGCCCTACACGTTCAAACTCATCGAGAGATGAATCCTGCGCTACGGGCGGATGATTCTCTGCCAACCACTTCCGCAGCTCGCTTCGAAACTCTTCGCTACTTTGAGAGACCGCTAACCGCAGCACCGTCACTCCTCGGTTACACCGACGTAAAATTACACGCGCGCGAGCGACTACAACTTACGCCACGTGTGCCCGCGTCGACTCAACAACTCATCGGCAGCAGCAGGGCCCCACGTCCCAGCCTCATACGACTGTAGCGTTGGGGAATGAAGCTCTTCCCACTCCTTAAATATCGGAGCGAGAAGGTCCCACGACTCTTCAATCTCGTCGTTTCGAGTAAAGAGGGTTGGGTCACCCTTCATAACATCAAGAAGCAGCCGCTCGTACGCCTCGGGAGATGCAACTCCAAAGGAGTCGCGGTAGGTAAAATCCATCTCAACTGGTCGCACGCGCATACGGGGCCCCGGAGTCTTTGAGCTAATTCGAAGCGACATACCCTCCTTCGGTTGAACCTGTATTGAGAGCACGTTGGTCTCAAGCTCACCGATATTACGCCCCTTAAACATGGCGTCCGGTGCCTTGTTGAAAAAGATAGTTATCTCTGTAATACGCTTTGGAAGTCGCTTACCGGCTCTTATGTAGATAGGAACTCCGCTCCAGCGCCAGTTATCAATCTCGAGTTTGAGTGCAACGAATGTGTCGGTTTCTGACCCTGGACGAACTCCGGCCTCATCGCGGTATGCAACGACCTCCTCACCACCAACGCTTCCCTTGGAATACTGCGCTCGCACTGTGTTAGCACGCACCTCCTCAGGGGTCATACGTTTAATTGAACGCAAAACCTTCGCCTTCTCATCGCGGATACTATCAGCGTCGCTAAGCGAAATAGGCGGCTCGATACACAGGAGCGCCAGCATCTGTAGCACGTGATTCTGAACGATATCACGCAGGATACCGTTTTGATCAAAGTACGCAGCGCGATTTCCGATACCGATATCCTCACACACCGAGATCTGGATGTGATCCACGTACTTCCTGTTCCACAACGGCTCAAAGATACCGTTAGCAAAGCGAAATACCAGGATATTCTGTACTGTCTCTTTTCCAAGGTAATGGTCGATACGGTAGATTTGCTCTTCAGCAAGGCTCTTGCGCAACACCTTGTTGAGCTCTTGGGCGGATGGCACATCGTGACCGAACGGCTTCTCTACCACCACAGAGGTTGAACGCGCGCCCTTACCAAACTCCTCAATCAGACCAACTTCACGCAGGTTTGAAGCTATCGGTCCAAAAAACTGAGGAGCCATCGCTAGGTAGTATACGTAATTAAAACGCTCAGCGTATCCGCTACACAGCGATTCAATTCGCCCCTTGAGCTGCTCAAAATCCCCGATTACCTCTCCGTTGCACGGCTGATAGTGCAGATTCTTTGCAAACTTCTCCCATACCGATGGGCTGATAGGACGGCGAGAATACTTCTTCACCCCTTCATGCACCTTGGCGCGGAAATCATCGTCGCTCAACTTTGAACGTGACGAACCGATAACTATGAAATTCTCTGGCAGATACTGATCCTCAGCCAAATTACACAGCGCCGGTATAAGTTTGCGCGAGGTGAGGTCCCCACTCGCTCCAAATATAACCAACACCGTCGCTGGCGGACGCACAATCCCGTGACTCTGTTCTGGGCTACCTTGCTGTGAAACGGTCATTTTTCTTTCCTACAAGAGCTACACACTTTTGCGCTTCTGCTCGATCGAACCCAAGAGGTCTCGATACGAATCAGCAAAGCTCTTTACACCTGCAACTTGCAAATCAACGAGCACCTTATCAAAGGAGACACCGAGGGACTCAAGCTCTGCAACCATCGCAGATGCCTCGCTTACCCCTGCATGCAGTCGAGGCGAGATATCTCCTCCTGCAAGAAGTGCCTTCACTGTCGCTGGCGGCATCGTATTAACGGTATCGCGACCGGCCAACTCCTCTACGTACATCACGGCTTTGAAAGCTGGGTTCTTCGTGCCAGTGCTAGCCCACAGTGGTCGTTGAACCCGAGCTCCAGCATCGCGCAGCGGCTTAAAGCGCTCACCACCGAAGAGCTTTTCAAAGGCGCCGTATGCAATCTTAGAATTCGCTACACCAACTTTTCCAAGGAACCGCTCTTTGGTGTTAGCAGGTGCCTTACCAGCTTGAACAAGCTCATCGATCTTCTTCTCAACTGCGGCATCAACCCGCGAAACAAAGAAGCTAGCTACTGATGAAATCTCTTTGATGCTCTGCCCGCGCTTGCTGCGTGCTTCGAGAGCAGCAATGTACGCCTGCGCAACAGCCTCATACACTTCTTTTGAGAATATCAGCGTGACGTTGACGTTTATTCCCTCTTCCAGCACCGCCTGTATCGCTGGAATACACTCTGGGGTAGCAGGGATCTTAATCATCACGTTCGGGCGTGCCAACTTCTTCCACAGTCTTAGAGCAGCATCAATAGTTCCCTGCTTATCGGCCGCCAAGTCAGGAGATACTTCGATACTAGCATACCCGTCGCCACCGGCAGTTGCGTCGTAGGTTGGACGAAGGAGGTCTGCGGCCGCTGCCACGTCTTGAATCATCAACTCTTCACACAGCGCCTCTGTGCCGAGCGCTTTGAGCGCATCCGAGCGCATATCGCTGTCGTAGTTAGTAGTGTCAGCAATCGCTTGCTTAAAGATCGTTGGGTTACTTGTCAGACCACTTACGCCCTGGTCTATCAGACTCTTGAGCTCACCTGACTTGAGCACGTCACGCGAGAGGTTATCGTACCACACCGATTGCCCAAGCTCGTTGAGCGCCAATAATTGTGGGTTTTTTGAAGATGTCATTTCGCTCTACTCCTGAATATCATTGTAGGGAACAAGGTATACCGAATTCCGAACAAAGGCGAAACGAAAAGATTTCTACCCAACCAGGGTTCCCACAAGGTCATACCCTGAGACCTCGGTTATGCGTACCCGCCCTAGATGCCCGGCTGCGATACCAGCAACGGTATCCATAACGTCGTTCACAAGCACCGACCCATCGACCTCTGGAGCCTGAAAGCGAGTACGAGCCGACCAGAGCATATCAGTCTCTTCGTGCGGACCCTCGACCAAGACATCAATCTCTTGGCCGATATACTCAGCATTCCGAGCAATCCGTACCTTCTGTTGGGCAAGCATGATTCGGTCGCGCCGCGCACGCTTCTCTTTCTGCGACACCTGGTCTTCTAGATCAGCGGCCGGGGTTCCTGACTCAGGGGAGTAGGTAAACACCCCCACACTCTCAAAGTGCCCCTCTGCTACAAAGCGTTCCAGCTCAGCGATATCCTCTTCAGTCTCTCCAGGAAACCCGACGATAAAAGTTGTACGCAACTTTATGCCAGGAGCCCTGCCGCGCACGTACTCAACGAAGCGCCTAGAACCAAAACGTCCTATCGGACGCCGCATGTTCTTTAAAACCTCCTCACTTGCGTGCTGGAGGGGAACGTCGAGGTAGTTACAAACAGACGGTAGCTCCTCAATCGCAGCTAAAAGCTCGTCATCAACTCCGACCGGATATGCGTACAGAAGCCGAATCCACGGAACAGCAGCAGCCTGGTCGAGTTTGCGCAGCAGTGCGGTCAGCCGCTCATTGCCAGCGTCGCTTCCGTAAGCAGTTAGATCCTGCGCAACGAGGTTTATCTCCTTCACCCCTTGCGCCCCAAGCGCCTGAACCTCGCGTACAATTGATTCAACCGAGCGGCTGCGCATCGCTCCGCGGATCTGCGGGATGATGCAGAGGCACACGGACGATTAC
>JBIIHY010000435.1:0-2793 GCA_044235305.1 Bdellovibrionota bacterium | reverse complement strand
GGGTCACCCCGAGTCAAACAGAATAGCGGGCTTTTGCGTTAATTAAGGGAACCGTATGAAGGACAATCGGGTGGGTAAATTTTTAGCGTTAGCAGCATGCGGCTTTTTCGCTTTTTCGGCTGGTTTGCTCGATGGCTCAAGCGACGCTTTCGCGGATGTTTTGTGCACAGAAAGGACAGGCAATAAACCTATAAGACTTTTCCCTGGTGAGACTTGCCCGCGAGGGTTCAAGAAAGTCACGATAGCGTCTGTCCCTGGACTTAGGGGTGTTACAGGTGCAACTGGTGCGACAGGTGCAGATGGTGCAGATGGGGTAGATGGGGTAGATGGAGCCACTGGGGCTACTGGAGCAACGGGAACCGCTGGTGCTAACGGTGTGACTGGAGCAACTGGAGCTGCTGGCGCAACCGGAGTCACTGGCGCAACAGGCTCAAACGGAGTAACTGGAGCAACCGGAGTCACTGGCGCAACCGGCTCAACCGGAGGAACTGGTGCAACTGGAGACACTGGAGCAACCGGGGTAACTGGAGCGACTGGAGTGACTGGCGCAACTGGAGTAACCGGCGCAACCGGAGGAACTGGTGCAACTGGAGACACTGGAGCAACCGGAGTAACTGGAGCAACCGGGGTAACTGGAGCAACTGGTGCAACTGGTGCAACTGGAGACATTGGAGCAACCGGAGCAACCGGAGCAACTGGCACAACTGGAGTAACCGGTGCAACTGGAGGAACTGGTGCAACTGGAGACACTGGCGCAACCGGGGTAACCGGAGCGACTGGAGCGATTGGAGCAACTGGAGCCACAGGAGCAACCGGCCCAGTAACAGCATTCTCTGCGCGGAGCATCCTCGCTTTGGATACCACCGGGGCAACGGAGTTCTTCAACGTCAGTGGTGAAGTATCAAGCCAGGCCTCGGCGGCTGCCGCGGAGTCGGTTCTGCCGGTAGCGTGTAATGTGACCGCCCTCTACGTCAGAGTGGCCACCACCCCCGGTGGCGCAGCTACCCGGACGTTTACATTGATAAGGAACACGTCGACGGAAAGTGATATGACCTGCTCGATTGCAGATCCGGCCGTGGCTTGTTCTGATACCACTGGTTCGGTGGCCTTCAGCGCTGGTGATAGAATCGCAGTACAGGCTGACAACTCGGGTGGTCCAGCGGCTGCGACAGGCCAGTGGGGTATCCTGTGTCAATAATTGACGGCATAGCCTGAATCGAAGGGAGCCGGCAACGGCTCCCTTTTTTTATGCTCTGCTCCGCCAAATGCTACGGTGGGTACTTGTGATGTTTTTTGCGAAACCCTGTGGTGAGCCTGTCGAACCATAAACCTTCGCGGTCCAGGGGGAGGGCGACATCGTCTCTCGTTGTTAATTTTTCAACGCAAGGTACCCCATAGCTCTTTGATAACCTCAATCAGTCGCAGGCGATAGGCACTGGTTTAGCCCGAAGAGGTGTTCAACGGTGGTTAGTGTAAAGGTGGTTCCCCCAAACTTAACTGATGGCACCCCCTGCAAGCCTGCCCCCCAAAAAAGCTCTGAGCTCGCCTTCAGGACATCCTGCGTGTAAGAGGGGTGTTTCACGCAGTCGTTAAACTTCTTGCTTTCAATGCCAAACTCAGTGAGGAAACGTTCCGCATGAGGAGCCCTTCCTGCGTGCACGGTGTGTGCGATGTAGAGAAACATCGATGGCAACGCGCCTTGCTGATCAGCGCACACAAGTTGTTGGAGATGTTTCTTTTCAGATATATCTCCAGTCATCTGAATTAAATGAAAGCGCAGCGGGTGCTTGGCGTTGTTAAGTTCGCCACGTCGCGTAATTGCTTCAGCCATGCGTGCGACACTTAGTCCACAATAAGGCGAGATAAATAGCTCGAGCGGGCACGCTGAAGCGGGAAGGGATTCCTCTGCTAGGGCTACTGTCTTGGGTGAAGAAAGGCAAAGGGCAAAAAGCGCAACTACAGCCACCGTTTTCAATCTATCTTGCTGCCTCATAGTGGAGTTGCCCTTCTGGATTAATGATCCTCTAGGGATTATCGGGGCAAAATCGCAACTGAAACAAGTACTTGTAATGGGCTCTTTTGGTCTTACGCCTGAAGGCGTTGGTTTATGCTCCTGAAACCCTTCAACAGGTCACATAGGCACTACAAAGTACCATAACCAACGGTAGAAGACAGGATTAGAGAGTGTATGGATAGTTCGCAGGTGAGCTCTATCGTTGGTCGGATTATTAAGTTGGTGGGGCTGCTGCTACTTGCAGCAGGGATCGGTATGCCCATGGCAGGGCTTTCCCTTGCGAGGGGGTGCCCAGAACGCCTTGAAGCCGTTCCTGTTCAGGTGAAAGCAACTGGCATTGAGGGCACAAGTCGATGGGCTCTCGTCTCGCATAAAAATGAAGAGCTCTTGGTAGACGAGGGCGGTAGTATCGGTGGGTGTTTTGCGCTGAAGCGCGTTAAGAACAACAGTGTAGTGTTGAAGTTAATCGATGGTGGTGAAGAGCGCGAGTTCTTCTTTGCAGGCTTTTCACATCTCTCTCCTCCACAGGCTAGGCTCGCCACCACTCCAGGTGATGGATTGATGCGAGCGGTCGCTCATCACCGAGTTGTGCCGGTTTCAGAGCACGTTACAAAGGTGCATTATCCTGCCTATTCAAACAGCAATACCTTGCCCCAAGCGGTTTACCGTAACGCGCTTGGTAGTGCTCTGTATGACTCATACACCCAGTTGGGGCTAGGGGAGGATAGCGCTCCGGCTGATGAGGGTGTTCGAGTTGGCCGTAACTCCAGTGATTCTGT
>JBIIHY010000165.1:0-6890 GCA_044235305.1 Bdellovibrionota bacterium | reverse complement strand
AGTCGTCACAAGATGGTCTACTGGGATGGTGGAGATTATCTCGGGCTCGGGGCTGGAGCACACAGCTACTGCCGACGGGTTGATGGAGATAGGTTGAGCGCAGCCGAGCGCTGGAGCACCTTGGCAGCGCCTTCTGCATACATCTCTGCTGTGGCTAAAGCCGGGGCGGTTTCTTGGCGTGAATCTCTCGATATAGCTGCGCTACGTTTTGAATTTTTCTACCTCGGACTACGACGGATGGCGGGTGTCACGCGAAGAGACTTTGAGGCTCGGTTCGGAGAAGCATGGGATGCTCACTACGGGGACGCTCTCCGTGATTTGCAGGGGCAGGGGTTTGTCGAAGTGGTGCAAGATAGTGCTCGACTCACTCCTGAGGGAATAAAACTTTCAGACTCAGTTTTCGAGCACTTAGCTGGAGTTGTACAGGGATAAATGTCGAACGTGATTCGATACATCATCGTAGCTCTCTTCTTTGGGCTTCTTACTGTTAGAGCATGGCGCGCAGCTCCTGTCGAATTTGGAGATGGTCGCGAGTACATCATTCAAACGCAGGCGATTGTTTTTGACAGGACTCTCGCCGTAGAACCCCAGCAGCGTGGTGCATATTGGAATGAGACCAATCCTTACGGAGTGACTCTTCACTACAAAGAGCATGCTACTCCGCCCAAGTATTTGCCTCCCAGGGAGCGCGACCAGTACGGGGGAGGGTTTGGGTCTCTGTATCCGTCGAGAACGGGAGACTACTATTACATCCATTCGTGGGTTTACTCAGCCGCTGTTGCACCACTGTATGCGCTCTTTCATGCGGTGGCCCCCGGAACCTCTGAATACAGGGCATTTCTGGTCGCTAACGTTTTCTTCCTTTTCTTGCCACTCATTCTCTTGCTCAGGCATTCAAATACGTGGCGCACGCTTGTCTTTTTGGGGTGTGTTTGCTCGTCGCCCTTGACCCCGTACCTCCAGTGGTCCCATACAGAACTGTTCTGCTTCTTCTGTATCATGATGGGCTTTGTCGGACTTTTGTCGCAGCGGTGGCGTAAGTGGTCTGTACTCTTTTTGGGGCTGGGAGCCGCACAAAATATCCCGCTCGTTTTATTTTTCCCACTTCACTTTTTACTCGCCATTCGCAACTCGAATGACAGCTTTTGGAATGTGCGGGCGCTGGCTCAGAAGGTGCTTCCGTATGGCATAGCAGGACTCTTCGCCGCAGTCGTAGCGATAGTAAGTTATGTAACTTTTGACACCTGGAACCTGCTTTCAACGCTTGGTCAAGCGGACCTGAGCTATCTGTCGCTTCGTAAAGTAGCGAGTGTGTTTATAAGCCCTATGATCGGCTCGCTTTGGTATTTCCCCGCCGCTACCGCTGCCGTGCTACTTACAGTGTGTGTTGGTCGAAAAAGGGAGGTAGCGCTCTGTCTTGTAGCGGTCGTGTGCGCAGCGACGATAAGTTCTACAACGGCTAATATCAACTCAGCGCAGCTCTCCGCGCCCCGCTACGCAGCGTGGTTCTTGGCCCCGCTTTACGTGCTCCCGTTCTACTCTGATATCTTCCGAAAGCGTTGGAGTTTAGCAGGTTGGTGTTGTGGTGCTGTAACGGTAGTGGTGTGTCTAGGCACCTTGTGGTGGTTAGGCACCTATCGATGCTTGAAGGGGGATTGGAGATATCTGCTCTCGTCACCCAATAGACTGCGCCCAGAGATTGCTGCTTTATACCGCTGGTCGCATCTGCATGACGACATTGAGCCCATCGTTGAGAGCATAAGGGGGCAGGAGCTTCGATTCCCGCACGATTTCCGGGGTATTTACGTGTGGAACTTAGGCGACAGTAAATCACTGTGGGTAGTGTCCAAGCGTGCTTACCAGAATCTTAAGGGCATAGAGGTTGAGTTTGCAGCAGAAGGGGAGATGGCGACCGAAAGTCTATTAAAGCTGTTTTCGCCGAGGCCTCTTGGTGCAAGAACGTTTGCGCTAGAAGCGGTGCGCGGTGTACGGTTTGATCGACATCCGTATTATGGGGGGTACCATCTTTTGTGGGTCACGGGTGACGTGTCGTCTCTGCGGGGGCGGCTAGAACTATTTGTTCGGTAGGTCTGTAAAAGGTTGAAGAATATCCGAAGGAGTGGGATTTCTGCATGGAGCTGGTTAATCTGGTTGTGTGGTTACTAGTAGTCGAGGCGCTCTCGCTTGCTGTGTTTCCGCTTATTGCTCGCGCCATGCCGAGTGCACCTGACAGGGGGTATGGATTAAGCAAGGCCGGTGGTCTGCTCCTCTTTGGAGTCGTGTGCTGGGTGGTGCCACTTGTAGCCACTGTCCCTGCAAATCACAGCCTCGTGACGGCAGTATTTGCTGTGTTTATGTTGTTGGGCTCCTTGCCTTATGCTCAGCCTGAATTTCGGGCAATCTTCTTAAAATATAAGTATCACATCGCGGCGACAGAGCTGGTCTTCTTTGGGTTGACGCTCTTCTTCTTGGGGGTTCGCTTCCTTAATTCAGAGATCTATTGGGGGGAGAAACCGATGGACTCAACGTTTCTCCACTTCTTTACTCGCAATGAAAGCTTGCCACCGCAAGATCCGTGGGCGGCAGGTAGTCCCATGCGTTATTACTATCTCGGCGTTTATATCGTTGCTACCCTTCTAAAGCTTACCGGCATCCCGGTCTCTCTGGGTTATAACTTTATAATTGCAACGCTCGGTGGTTTTATCGGTGCTGCACTGTACTCCGTACTTGTTGGCTTCCTGCAGCGTGTTCGTCTTGCGGCCATAAGTGCAGTGTTTATCGTATTGAGTTGTAATCCAGAAGTGCTTCGGCTGCTTTTATCGAATTGGACGAAGCCGACTTTTGACAATCTCTTTTGGCCCTCTTCGAGAGCCTTTGTGAGTCCAGGATTCTTTGAGTACACCTCATGGTCACTGCTTTTCGCCGATCTGCATGCCCATGTAATCGCCATACCTTTTTGTGTATGTACACTTGGATTCGCGCTGCATGTGATGCGCGCGTCGGGCGAGAGGTATTCTAGAAGCGGCTTGTTAGCTCGGGGCCTGCTAGGGGTCGGCGTTGGCTCTTTATGTGGTATAAATACATGGGACTTCCTTACCTACGGAGCGGCGGTAGGTCTGTTGCTTGGATGTGCGGAGGTCCCACGATTTTGGGACCCTCCAAAGCGCACAGATGGATCGGTAAGTGTAGGTGAAAGGATTTTTGCAACGGGGTTTGCCCGACTGGTTGGGTTTATCTGGGACGTGGGAGTGGTTGGAGCCGTCGCCATGTGTGTAAGCCAGATTTTCCAGCGTACCACCCTCCAGCGCACATCATTCGCCTGGGGCTGGGTCACAGAGACTGAATTCAACTCCGTGGGTCACATCTTTGGGGTAGTGGGGTTTATCGCGTTCCTTATGGCTGGGGCGCTAGTGGTGCGCCTGTGCCGTGTCGTCCTGAAAGAAGGCTTAAAGGTTTCGCTTGTTTCCTGGGCTAGTGCTTTCGTGATTGCGGGACTCGTGCTCGTGCCGATGGTCGCCAGCATAGTCGCAGGGCACAGCGGGCAATCGTGGGGCTTGGGTCTGTGTTTCGCGCTGTTAGTGATGGTTGCATATGTAGGGTTGTGTTGCGTTCGGAAGGATGTGAGTAATCGCGCGTTGTTCCTGCTGTTAGCGTTCTCAGCTATTCTCATTCTTGGATTGGAGCACTTCTACCTTTTTGACCGAGCAAATACTCTCTTCAAGGGGTATATGGCTGTATGGATGCTGGGAAGCATCGCTGCGGTAGCGCTTGCAGTGCAGACTTTTGAGCAAGCGGCAGGCTCGTTGTCGCTACGAGTGGGGCTCAAGAGTGTTTTAGGCGTTGTTGTCGCGCTCAATCTTATCGGCCTGGCGGCAAATGTATACTCTGTGATTGCGATGAAGCGTATTCCCAAACGTGCGTATTCGTTAGATGGGAGTGCTTATCTACGATTCCTAGCACCAGAAGACAGCCAGATTATCAAATGGTTTAACGAGCGCGTTGCTGGCACTCCGGTGATTCTTGAAGCGCAGGGAGCCTCATATGGTAACTTTACGCGAATTGCCATGCATACGGGACTGCCAACCGTGCTGGGATGGGAGTATCACGTCCAGCAGCGTGGACTTGATTCTCAAGAGGTCGAGCAAAGAAAATATGATGTTCAGAGTCTTTACACGAGTAGCGATGCCTCGTCGGTTGAGCTTCTTTTAAATCGCTACGCGATTGATTTTGTAGTTGTTGGCGAGCAAGAGAGAGAGGCGTACAATATACCCTTTGAAGATCCATTTGAAAAAGAGCCGCGCCTCTTCACTCGTGTGGCAACGTTCGCGGATTCCCGCATATACGTAACCAGTCGGTCGCTGTACAAAGAATTGTTTTTAGGAGAAGGACGCTAAGTATGGCGATAGTGATTTTTTTTGTAGCACTTGCTGCCTTAGTATCTCTGATCTCGGTCCCGCTCTTTGAGGGGGTTTTGGGCCTGGCATTTACGACACCAGTTGTTGCGTTGTTAGTAGCAGCGGGTTTGCAGGTGCTGGGTGTTGAGTGTCTATCGCTAGAGATGCAGCGTATTGTCTATCTCCTGTCGATGGGAATGTGCGTACTTGCGGGCCTGACGGTATTTGGGCGCCGTCGTTCAAATCCGGCATACAGAGAGTTCTACCCTCTTATCGTTTTGTTGTTGATTTTCACTGGTGCTTTTTACGCGTGCAGCCAACTGTGGCCAGATTTCATAGCCCTGGGAGAGCGGCTGCGTGACTACTCCTTGATAGTTTCTGCCATACACTCTCCCTTCGTTGCTCAAGAATCATGGATGGATGGCACGCCACTTAATTACTACGTATTTTGGTACCGTTTCGCGGCGATGCTGCATGCACTCACGGGTATGGAGGTATGGAATATCTATCATGCATCTGTCTCACTTGCCGTTGCTCTGTATGGAGCGGTGTGTTTTCAGGTTTTGCGAGTAGTTTTTAAGGCTGGCGTGGGCGCTTCGTTACTTTCCGCACTCTTAATACCGTTTGGCTCAAACATCATGGGGATGGCGCGTCTCACTCGCACTGAGGGCGGCGGGTGGGGGCATGACTTCGGTTGGTGGGGAGCATCACGAGTTACGCGGGGAGCGATTACCGAATTTCCAGCCTGGTCATTTATTCTCGGAGACGCGCATCCACACTACCTTAACCTTGTAGCTATACCGTTTTTATTCCTCGTGCTCTATCGCTGCCTCGTGCAGCAGGTGACTATACGTCAGGTGGTAGTGCAGTCTGCGTGTATCGTTGTAGCAGGCGCGATGTTTCTCTTCGGCGCCAACGCATGGGAAGTTCCAATGTGGCTAGGACTTGCAGGAGCGGTTATCTTTGTGCGGTTTTGCCCTGAGGTGGTGGTGTGGGGCAAGAGTCTTTGCGGCGACTGCGGCCTTGCTCGCTGCATTGAGTCACTCCGCCTCGCCTGCGGAGCGGTGCGCGGATCGCTTGCAAGTAAAGACGTGATGGCACAGATATGTGTGTGGTTGATGCTTCTGCTTGCACTTAAGCTTAATTCTTTCCACATCATTCCAGAGGCAGGAAGGGTCTCGTGGGTTAGGGATCCGATAGCAGCAACGACTACAGCTGAGACGCTCTATCATTGGGGAGCACATATTGTAGTGCTGGGTTTGGCACTGTTCTTTCTTGCCCCGCGCAGCATTGCAACGTTCGTTCTCTTGGGAGCAGTCATAGTCGCGCTTTTGTTTGATAAGGCAGGTGCGCTGATTCTACTTCTGCTGGTTGCTACGATGCTACAAGCACTCTCACGTGCAGAGAATAACGAGCGTACTGACTGGGGGAGGACTTGTGCCTATGGGCTACTCCTATCGGCGCTGGGATTGATACTCGCTCCGGAAATTGTCTTCCTTGACGATGCATACGGCGGCGCGGATGAGCGAATGAATACTATCTTTAAGAGCTATACAACGGCGTGGGGTCTTCTTGGGCTTGGCTGTAGTGCTCTGGCCTTGCGTGCTTGGCGATACAGCGCTTCCTCTGCTACCACGACTCGCTGGATGCAGAGGGCAGCTCTCTCACTCACCGTAGTGGTCTATGTTGTAGGGACGGTGTATCCATACAGTGAGGCTAAATTTGGTTTCTACGGTAATGTTGTTCCACAGCGGAAGATGCCCGAGGCGCCCGAATACGGTGCTGAAGGGCTGGGGGTAGTCGATCGTGAGAAGCCTGGCGCTGCAGCGCTGATTCGGCTGTTGCGCGACCTGCCACGAGGGCGAGTGTTAGAGTCTCAGGGGAACCCTTATAGCTACACAACTTTTATTTCTACCTTAGCTGCGCAGCCGAGCTATCTTGGTTGGGCAAATCATCTGCACCTACTCTCTAAGGTTGTCGGAGAGGTCGACAGGAGGGAAGGCGTGACCTCCCGCATCTACAGCTCTAGTGATTGTCTAGAGCGGCTTGAATTGGCTCGCTCCGAATCGATTCGCTATGTGGTCGTGGGTTTAATTGAACTAGCGCAGCATCCGGAGCTGACGCCTGGCGATTTTGATTGCTTCAAGAAAATAGCTGATGAGGGAGAGTATTTGCTATTTGATGTGCAGTAGGGCAAGGCCACGGTGATGAAGTGGACCTTGATGGGTCATAGCGTGATACGCTGCATGTCGTAAGCGAAAGAGACGTTGAGCTTGCGAGGCGAGAGCAATTGTTCAAGCTTTTTATAATCCAAGAAGCTCATATCTTCTGGTTCTTCGAGGTGAGATAGAATTGTCTGCTTGGCTCGGATTTTTTCAATCAGCTGTAGCACGTACTCAAAATTCATCTCGTGAATCTCTTCTAGGTGACCCTCTGGCAGTCTCCGCTTTCCTGAAAACGGTTCAAACTCAAAGAGTCCATTCTGCAGTATGGCGA
>JBIIHY010000097.1:0-9341 GCA_044235305.1 Bdellovibrionota bacterium | reverse complement strand
ACAGCGCAACTCTTTGCTAAAGGGATAGATGCGATTGCCCAAAAGGTTGGTGAAGAGGCTATTGAAGTAGTTATCGAAGCGAAGAACTCAAGCAACGAGCGGCTTTTAAGTGAAAGTGCAGATCTGCTGTATCACTTGATGGTGCTCTTTGAAGCACGAGGGGTGTCGCTGACAGATGTAGCAAGGACCTTACAAGAGAGACAAAGGAGATAACAGTGCCGATGATTCCTATTTACCATATTACTTCGCGCGAGCAGGCTCGCAGCGCACTTGAGTTCGGCGAGTACAAGCCCTTGCGGTTTGATGAGGAGGGTTTTATCCACTGCTCTTACGCTCATCAGATTCCAGTCGTTGCTGATTTTAATTTTCGAGGCCAATCGGATATTGTCTTGTTTGAAATTGATAGGTCAAAGCTATCGTGCAGGGTAGTTGACGAAAATCTTGAGGGTGGAACCGAGCTCTTCCCTCATATCTATGGCGCGTTACCGATAGCCGATGCTGTCATTCGGGTTATCGATTTTCCATGCCGGGCCGACGGCTCTTTTGTATTTCCGCGCCTGGATGTGCACGTGACATCTTAAGGAGTATCACCTTCATCAAAGCTCTTGGTACCCCGTTACTCTTCTCCCTCACTCTCAATTAAAAAGCGATGGAATATGCGGTGTACGATAGGCGAAAGGATAACACCTGCTACAGTAATAAAAGTTAATCCGCTAAAGAGGGCATAGATACCCGCAAACAGTTTCCCGTCGTTCGTGGTTAGGGGAGAGAGTGGTCCCATGCCTGATAGGATCATAGCTGCATTTGCAAAAGCCCCTCAAAGTAGTGGTATCCACACATCCCTAGCAAGAGCGAAGCTATCATTATCAAGAGACCAAAGAGCGCCGTGCGGGCAAGGCGTATCAGGAATTTGTGGGGCGGTAGAAGAGGAGTTGAGCGGTGTTCAAACATAACGTGAGCAGTAATCGATGCGGGCGCGGCTTATTTCGCTAGCCTGCTCACAGCTAATACTACATACAGCTAAAGCCGGCTGATTAAGAGTAGTCTGATTGTTGTGATAAAGAAAGAAAGGAAGAAGACGCTAGAGTAGCGGAAAACGTTTTAAAGGGGGAATGGGGGCTCCGCGTGCCGGTCGCATTTATGTATGTATGCACACGGAGCCCCCTCCAACTTTGTCTTCCCGCGGATGTGTCTTTTTGACTACATCAATGACCTTTCGATCAATCCTTTCGGCGCGGGAGCTCTAGTACTTCATGGGTCCTCCAGTTTTGGCCATCCACATCAACCTACGCTATGCTTAGTGGTTGACGATTGGACGGCCAGGCTGCAGTGACTTCAGGGTTGGGGCTAGACCTTTTTTACGATGAATGAGGTTACCGACCAGTTAAATCTGCTACCTGCGAAACATTGAGCCACTACTCAGTCAGGCATGTCACGTTAACTTGCTCTGCTTATGCCTTTCTCAATGCTCAGGAGGGCTCTTTCCTCCTCGGGTTATCGGCGCAGTCTGCATAGTACGACCATTGTGGTCTTGCTATCCAAGCTACGTCGATACGATTGAGGAGATTGATGCCACGCTCCTAGTGATCTGACTAATCGAGATACTAGTGCTGTCGCCTTTAGGTAGCAGTAACTACACAATAGTCACTACGAAAACATAACTGATTCTAGGAAAGAATCAGCAAAACCTTTAGCTATTCTCTAGCGTGCTTCTTGGTGGCAATAGCGGCTAAAGCCAACGAGAAGCACGGCTGAAATGTTCTACCCGTCTCAATTTGTGACGATGTTTCTATAGCTACCGGTGTTGAGGGTCAAGGTTATTTTCTGAATTCTTAGCAGATTTTTTAGAACCTCTCAGGTTTAGAGTCACCCAACTCTGCGCAGGTACCCGCGTGGATTCCAGCTGACCAGAAACTTCTGGCGCGAAGGGTCTGGTTGGAAGGCCGGGGTCTTGGCGAGGAACTCTTCAATCGCTTCGTACGGCCCTGGGCCAAATGAGGGGTACACTGGGTGCCCGTTAACATTTGAATCCTCTACGATGAGGTAGCTTCCGTGGCTCACAAGGGGAGCAAAAAGCATCATCTCCCGTGCTACGTGGTCCTTGGTGTGATCAGAGTCAAGTATAACGAGACACGAACCACCCTCTACTCGGTGTGTTCCAGCAGCGTGCGCAATCGCTGGCTCCGAACTTGAGCCCTCGATGTATGTAATACGCGAATGCTGAGCTCGAATGGGCTGTCGGGTGGTGTCGATTGAGACGACGCGACCTTTGCCAATTATATCCATCAGGTGCGCAAGATAAAGCGTGGTACCACTAGCGTACGTCCCCGTCTCAATGACCAGATCAGGTTTAATCTCAAAGAGGATCTCCTGGTAGATCCACAGGTCAGCCGGTGTTTTAAGCACCGGATACCCCATCCACTTCGTTTGCTCCCAGATCCGGTCGCGGCGTGGGCCGATTCGTTTGTCGTAGTAGAGGTTATGGAAACGGTCCGCTATCTCTTGCTCGTCCGGGGGGAGGTCGTAGTCGGTAGTCATGGCCATAGAATACGGGATGGAAAGGGCTGGCGCCAGCGGGCAAGGTTCGTGGTCTTTTCCCCTGGGCGGCTGAAGAGAGATAGTTTTTAGCCCTCACAGGGAGCCTAGTGAGCCACGAATAACCCAAAGACACCCGCGGTTAAACCTGCAACTCTTGCTCCGTCTGCCCCCCCTAAACTATAAGTAGGGGCTAACCCCAGGTTTACTTCTTTAGTTGATGGACGCCCATATGAAATACCAGGAAAACTCCCTCGATCTTCCTCTACGGGACATCCTTACTACGATGCAAGACCGCTTGATTACTGAATCCACTTACTTCGGCGTCAAGGCGCAGAAAAGCCCGACAGACTTTTGGTTGTATCAGGAGATAATCACGTCGCAGCGCCCGGACCTGATCGTTGAAATTGGAAATTATTTCGGAGGATCGACTCTCGCATTAGCTCACCTATGCGACCTTTTAGGGCACGGCTCTGTCATCGGTATCGATATATCACACGCTAATGTACCCCCGGTCGTAAGGCAGCATCCGCGTATTACTCTATTGCAGGGCGATGCGTGCGAGTTGTTCCCTCAGATTGAAAAAGCAGCCGCTGGAAAACGGGTGCTCGTTATTGAAGACAGTTCTCACACCTATGAAAACACGCTGAAGGTTCTGCAGTTGTATTCACCGCTCATCTCCGTAGGTGACTACTTTATCGTAGAGGACAGTATCTGCTACCACGGATTGGACCTTGGTCCAAAGCCGGGACCGTACGAGGCTATCGAAGCTTTCGTTCAAGAGAACCAGAATTTTGAGATAGACCGTTCAAAAGAGTCTTTCCTCATCACATGGAATCCGAAGGGTTACCTTAAGCGCGTGCGGTAGCTACCTCCTCTCAAACAGCGGCATAGCAGCCAGTAGATCATCCTCAGTAATTGGATCTGCGGTGATTACCACGGAACGCCTGTTCGCTGCATAGGTTGGCAGCGTTCCCACTGAATTTCGTAGTCGCAGGGTGCGATTCCGAACTCCAGCGATGATACGTCTGTCATCAGCATTCCTATCCCACGGTCGAGAACCTGCCTTTACTAACACCGATTCGTAGGTGCTGGCGGCAGCTATCGGCGTTGGACCTGGGAGTACGCGCGTTAGAGCTCTGTACCGTGTTTCAACGTTACTTATCTTTCGCGCGATGTTATCGGAGATGTACAGCCGTGAGTTAGACGGAGTGTTTTGTGAGTACACCGCATACGCTGAGCTTAAACCGTTGGGCCCAGCACGGTAGACGTTACCGATAATATCCAGCTGGATCGGGATGTCTTTGTTATCCAGATCAGAGATATTTGTTGTGTTCCACGAACTAGTTCCACCCCAGTTGTAGATCACGTTGTTAATCATCTCGCCTGTTGTGTTGTACTTCCAGCGCACGTTGCGGTCAGCGTTTGATGCAAAGAGGTTACCGACAAACCGAACTGCACGTGCAGACTCAGACACTAGGGCTCCATTGCCACGTGGTCCAGCCGGATGAATCGAACGCCAGAGGGCTTCAGCTATGATTGAATCCTGCACTGTGACCTCCTTGACCGGCCCCGTGGTTGTAAGGTTTGAGTCAACTCCCCACGAGAGTGAGAGGTTCTTAAGTATCACATTTTCAGTTGTTAGACCCTGAATGGTGATGTCTCGGCGAACCGATGGAGTAGTGCCAGCAGAGCCGTCGCCAGCTCGGATGGCAAGATGCTCAAGGCGCACCCTGGATGCTCGTATCGAGAAGCCGCCGCCTGTTATCAGGATACCCGGTGATGGTGCTGTCTGGCCGACCACGATCAGGTCTGGCTGTGAAACAACAAGGTCTGAGCCAAGCCTGATACGACCAGAGGTTTCAAAAACGCACACGCGTGGGAGGGGTTGCGACACGCACTCACGCAGCGTTCCGCTTCCTGAGTTTGCTAAAGAGGTCACTTTAATAACCTTGTGTAACTTCTTTCCAGGACGTGTGGGCGTTGCAGTGGGTGATGCAGTCGCTGTTACAGCCGGCGTTGGCGTCGATGTTGCGCTCGGCGCTACTGTCGCTGTAGCTGTTGGAGGCGGCGTGGTCGCCGTTGCTGTAGGTGCCGGAGTCTGTGTAGCCGTTGGAGGCGGAGGCGGTAGCGTCGGTATGAGCGTCGGTGTTGCTGTTGGAGGCACCGGCGTTGGGGTTGGAGTACTTGTAGCTGTAGCGGTAGCTGTCGCAGTAGCGGTTGCCGTAGGTGCCACAGGCGTAGGGGAGACAGCTCCTGCATCGCTAGCAAATGTGAAAATGTAGTTCTCAAGATTTGTGTAACCGTTTGCTGCAAGTGCAAGAGGGTTTGCCGGTACAGTGAATGTTCTCACTGTGGCGGGAATGCTTGACCACGCGTCCCGCGGACTAGCGCTACTCTTGGTAGAACCATCGATTAGTGTTGTGCCGGGAACAGGGCAGTATCCAGTGCCGCCCGTATTAGTCACACAACACGTCGCTGTTGTGGTACAATCCTTATGTTTACCAGTATCAGTTACAACTTCATTTACGATGCGGTTGTCGTGAGGATATCGGTTCCAAGGGCGTGCGCCAACTATTGGGGTGAGGGTAGTGAGGAGGCTTCCCGGAGCAACTAGGTTTGACGCTGCATTTGAGAGGGCGAAGGCTGGTGAAAGGGCCTGCATTGATGAGGGTAGGCCCTTGCCATTTGCATTTGCTATTAACCACTCACTACCCGAATCGGTTGGGCGGGTGTTGGTTGAGATATTTCGGGAGACGTAGACCCTGGAAGCAGTAGGGGTGAGGCTGCTGTAGAAAAACACAGGCGAGGTAGTATCTGCAGTAGTTGGACCGCGCTTGTAGAAGTTGTTCATAAAGTTGATGCGGTTTCCGGTACCACTTGCGCTGTAGTCCATATTCCACTGGTTGTAGCCGTTAGAGGATGTGTTGGCGAAGTTGTAGACGTAGTTATTCAGAAACTCTACATCTGAGTTACTCTTCATACGGATGTGGCGACCGTTGGAATTGGCGACTAGATTGCGGTAGTAGGTCATATTCTTGGTGTTAGAGCCAAGCAGGGAGAACATGGAGTGCTTACCCTCAGTGTCACCGTGATTTGTGTTGTTTAATCCTTCAGCGATGATTGAGTTTGAGATGGTAAAGTTCCGGATGGGAGTTGTGCCGTCAGCAGTGCCGTTCGCTCCAGTGTAGGTTGAGATTGATTCATCCATACCCCAGGTGACTGAAACGTGATCGAATACGATTCGCTCAACTGGGTC
Source organism: Bdellovibrionota bacterium (assembly GCA_044235305.1). GTDB lineage: Bacteria > Bdellovibrionota_C > UBA2361 > UBA2361 > OMII01 > OMII01. The sequence goes on along the minus strand of JBIIHY010000097.1, from coordinate 3,547 downwards.
TGATGAGCTAATTCCCCATACACCGAGACCATCTCTGTCGGCCGCCCGTATACCACTTCCCCCATCAGTTGGAAGGTTCCTATCTCCGGGACGAGAAGAGATGTGCTGAATCAATACATCATCTGCCTGAACCACGATGGTTCCGTCTCGCACCTGGATCCCTGGGGATGGGGCAGTTTGGCCGAAAACTGAGACATTTGGTGATTTGATAGTGATGCGTGAGAGCAGATTGATGTATCCGCCCACCTCAAAGATACAGGTGCGAGGGCCGGTAGCTTGGAGACACGCCCGCAGCGACCCGGTTCCTGAGTCGTTAAGATTTGTAACCTTTATTATCTGCGTTTGGGCCGGAGATGTACCGCGACCGGAGCCTGCAACGGTGGTAGTGCCAAACCCTACTGCTCCCGGAAATACTGGCAGTGATGACGATTGAGCCGCTGCGCTCTGGATGGATACGAAAGCTATAGCTGCGGTGATAGTGGTCTTCAGATTCATGCGACTAACAAATCCCGTGCCCCCGGGCTACTACTTCGACATCAGATCGCACTGGGAGGGGGGGGCAGGTGAACGCCGCTTGATAAACTCAGGAGCGGCGTTCAACAAAAACCTAACAGCGGAAACCGATGGTGAAGGAGATAACCTAAAATCTCGCATCGCTTATCGCTCGGCGCCGCGTGATTTTTTTCTCCCTCGCTCTTTCATCACCGTAAATAGTTGAGGCGCAGACGACCAGCTTTTTTAGAATTTTTTTTGCTATGAGGCAGCTCACACTGAAAGTAGTTAATTGTGCACGGGATGACACGTGTCATCTCAATGAGTTAACATTGTGAGCAGCTCATTGTCTGTTTTTACGTATAATGTGATACCGGGCAAATGGTGTGTTATGAATTTATTCCGATCAGCTCATACACCATAAACTCTCCCTCGCGCCCTTTTACCGTGACGGGAGCAAGCGGGCGAACAGTGACGTGGTCGGCTACACGCGCATAGACGCTATCGCTGATGCAAATAGTGCTGCCGAACTGTTTATTTACCCCTTCAAGGCGCGACGCCACATTTACGCCGTCGCCGATAACGGTGTAGCTCAAGCGCTCTGCAGAGCCGATATTACCAACGAGCACTGGCGCAGTATTGATGCCGATACGGACACGCAGCGAGGGTTTTCCTTCGGCGCGCCACTGTTCATTTAAGATCTCTAGGCGCTTTACCACGTTGAGCGCTGCACGGCAGGCGTGAAGCGGGTGTTCGGGCACTGTATTCGGGGCGCCCCAGAACGCCATAACAGCATCCCCAATAAACTTATCAACCGTGCCCTGTTCATCAGCGATAGCTGCCGTTGCTGCTGAGAGGAATTGAGAGAGCTGCCCTAATGTCTGCGTAGCATCGTTTTTTTGGGCAAAGGTCGAGAAGTTCTCAAGATCAGAGAAGAGGATAGTCAGTTCACGGTTTTCAACGCCGAGTGTAAGCGGCTTTCCGCTCTCTACTAGATCTTTTACAACTCCGACCGGTATGTATTGAGAGAACGAGCGCAAGGCACTGTGGAGAAGGCTCACACCGTCTTTAAGCTCTACCATCTCACGAACACGAGCGGGGATAGTTGACAGATCGGTTTTGTCTAAGTGCATCGTGCGTATAGTTGAAAGCTCGCGCGAGATACCTTCAATGCCAACTGATACCCGGCGCGACATTCGATAGATGAGAAACATTTCAAGCGGGATCAAGGCCGCAAGGAGTAGCAAGATCTCAGAATTAGTTTTACGGAGCGGCCCAACAAAATCATCCTCTGGAGTTATTGTTAGTAAGTGCCATGAGAGACCGAGGTCGTTGCTAAGGGGAGAAAACGACACGTGATGAACTTCGCCATCGATAGAACTCGAGAAATGCGACTGCGCGGCTTCGGGGGAGTGTCCAACCGGAAAAGCTTGACTGATTGCACCGCGAAGCTCGTCTAAGAGCTGCTTTGAGTTTGCGGGTGGGTCCGTAGAATCCTGAGCAGGCGCACTGTAGGGTGCAGCGATGATACCACCGGTCTCATCAACGATAGCTGTAACGCTGTTAGCTGTGATGCGATTTGCAGAGAGAAATTCTGAAAGCTCTGAGATGTTACAGTGGGCAGTGACTGCACCAAGAAATGAGTCGCCTTTTAGTACCGGCGCACTTATGGAAAGTACTGTATCACCGGAATTAGGGTTAAAAAACGGCTTGGTAATAAATGGCCGCCTAGTTGACTTTGCTCCCACGTATCCCGGCATACTGAGGGGGTCTACTTGAGGAGTATCATCGATAGCTGCTAGGCTCGGCGACCAGTCATTGTAAAATCGTTGGTGTCGCAGACGAGTGCCGCGGCCTTTTGGGGCAACGTAAAAAGATAACCAGGTCGCCTCAGGGGGAATGTTTGGCTGAACAGCCTTGCGATGAGCATCAACCTGAGCAACTCCGCGGGTAAGCCCCGTCTCAAATGTCACTGTTATTGCACTGAGCTGGTCAATTGCCCCCAAGATGCTGCGTAAGATATCAGAGGCTTCTTCTGTGGCGAAATAGCCTGCGTCCTGCGAAGCAACAGCGGCTAATCCGTGGGTTATCCCGACCGGTTCCTCAAAGAATTCGGTTATAGTGTGCGATGTTGCCTCTTGGGCACGGTCGATATCAAACCGGAGCACATCCCTGATCGAGGCAGAGTTTTTAAAGTAGGTAAAGCTTAGGATGAGTGCCAAAACTGGCACAATAAGGACCGCAAATACTATCATGACCATGGAGCTGAAACGGAACAGTTTTGTGCTCGTGGTCATACTCGTCTTCGTTCCCGGTACTATCGTGTAGCGCAGGTAGTAGTACCTGGCGTGCAGCAGCGGTTGTTCCACGGCATGCGAGCAAGAACCATCGCCATTCCACACGTATCGGTAACACCTGCAAAGATGAGACCAGCTCCAACAAAAGCGCTCAATCCTATCCAGGCGGGGTTCACAAAATATCCAAGCACGGATCCGGTGACCACCAGTGCTCCGGCTGCAATACGCACCTGGCGCTCAAGCGAGATAGTTTTCTTTCCTCGCGCGACAGGAAGCCCAGCCTTCTCCCATGCAGCAACTCCGCCCTCCAGCACCTTAAGCGCTGGTAATCCGCTCTGAGCGAGCTTCTCGGCTGCCTGGCGCGCTCGACCACCTGAGCGACAGATTATGTAGCATGCGCTCTTGCCCTGTGTGAGTGTTTTGATCTCCTCGGGGTTTAGATCGTGCAGCGGCTTTAGAATTGCACCCTCAATATGCACCTCTTCAAACTCAGCCGGTGTGCGCACGTCAAGTAAGAGAGCTGCGCTACGATCGTTTGAGAGTTCCTGCGGGGATACTAAAGAGAAAGTCATAAAGGCCTCCTGTGTTTCTACTTATTAGCTACCTGCTATCTTAACGGAGTGCAACAGCTGAAGTATACGTCTCGAGCTCGCCGGCGGGAGTCATAAGGGTTAGCGAGAACTGAATGATGGAGGGCAGCCTGACAGACTGCTTATCTGTCCATGTATCGGACCATTCCTTTGTTTTTGCGTCAAAAT
>JBIIHY010000434.1:0-2825 GCA_044235305.1 Bdellovibrionota bacterium | reverse complement strand
CGAAACCTCTCTTGCGGCCAGTTGCTGGATCAAGCACAACTCGCGCCGATGTGACCGTGCCTGCCTGAGCAAACACCTGAGAGAGATCAGCATCCTCTAGAGAAAACGGAAGGTTTCCCACATACAACTTACTATTCGACATTTCATTCCTCCACGGCATTAACAATTCTGATAGGCCGCAGGAACTCAGTGCCGAAGCGCACACTGCTGCGAAAGACATTGCCAGAGACAATGAACATCGACCGGTAAGGGTCCCGGAGCGGTAACCAGATCCAGCGACCAGGATACCCTTTCCGGGATCCCTGGGTCAACGACGACTACATGCGCCGAACAAATGGCTGCGCTCAACTTATAAACGCCTGATAACACGAATAGTTTTATAGACCACCAGCCGCAGCAAGAGAGCCCTGCGTCGCCATCTGCTCGTACAACGTACGGTAGTTAGCAGTAATCCTGTCTAACGAATACCCCTCAGCAATACGCTTTCGTCCGCGCCTTCCCATCGCTGCGCGCTCAATCGGCGACAGCTGCGAGGCTGCCACCAATGCTTGCGCTAGAGCGTCGGCAGATCGCGTCGGCACAACCCACCCTATCCCCTCAACCAGCTCTCTAGAAGCGCCTGTATCGGTGACCACACACGGCACTTCACACAACATCGCCTCTGCTACCACGTTAGGAAATCCCTCGGCCACTGACGAAGAGCACAGCACATCAAACATCGGATAGACCTCCTCAATGTGCGCGCTCGGCCCGAGCAGTATGACATGCGATGCGATGCCGTTACTTCGCAACGTGTCGAGCAACTCTTTGTTACTCCACTCTGATCCTCGACCTGCAAGGGCAAGACACACCGAAGGATCGTGCTCAACAAGCTGCTTAAACGCCTGAAGCAAAAATGAGTGTCCCTTAGCATGATCGTACCGACCAACACATCCGATTACAAAGGTATCATCGGCGATGCACAGCTTCCTGCGCATTTCATTACGCGCATCAGTGTTGGCTTTAAAACGTTGGCTATCAAACCCGTTGTCTATAACAACACTCGAGGATCGGCTGTAACCGATAGCTTCGTGCTGGGTACGGCTACGCTCGGTGCAGTAAATAATCCTATCTGGACGCGCAGAGAGCCGAGCAGATGCCTTTACAAAAAAATGTGTAGAAAACTTTAACGAATTTAGATCGTCTAGCCCACGACGAACATTCCACACTAATGCTGGTCCCTCTCCACGCGCTCGAGCTGCTAAAGAGAGCACAACATTGGCGTGATACATCCAGCCTTGCAGTACATCTGGTTTTATAGTTTCAATCAGCCGTCGCAGCGCGGCGACACCAGTAAGTACACCGCGTACATTTGTCATCGAGAGGGAAAAAACAGGAACACCGATATCACTACACGCTCGACTTAAATCATGTCGCCCCTTGAGCGTTACCACTGTGGAGTAACACCCAAGGCGCTGTAGGCTGTTTATCAGTCGCAACAACATGTGTTGTGCCCCATCGCCAGAGAGACACGTGATACAATGAAGGATATGCATGGAATAGCATGGAAATAACAAAGTCGTTTCTATAGATATACTGGAGAATACATCAAACTGTATGATGGAGATCGTATGGGGCGAGCTATATGCTGGTTGCTGGGTGCTACGTACTACGCGCTCGTGCTCGTGAAACATGCACGTTTGAGTCTACGTTTACGTTAACGCCTACGTCTTACGGCTTACTCACGTCAGCGCATCACCACACATCTCAGAGAGTGCCTTGCTAGCATCACGCTCGATCTTCTGCATAGCATCGCGACAATAGTCTGTGCGCATCGCACCAAGACCTTCAGTACCTAAATCCTCGGCTGCAAAGCGAAGTGCTTTAGTAAATGCCTGCGCAAAAACGATGAGCGAGTCGAAGGATACCTCGCTATCTCCCAACTGATTCAGCAGGAACGCAGTCACATGCTCTATCCGACTCTCGTACGGCTCCCACTTCTGCACCCCTTGAAGCTCGCGCTCTGCTGGGGTTCGCTGCAGCGCACGCGCGATCTGGTTGTCTATTGCCTTCATTGCCTGCAACAACCCTTCCTCGCACTTACCAACTTTTGCATTCATACAATACCTACCTGCTATCTCCTGCGTGCTGTCTGGGAGACCCGCACAGTCCGGGTTCGCACCTCGCCTCCCTCACTCTGGACAAACAATCCGAGAGACCGCCTACGTGGGATAGCGACCCTGACAAAGAACTGATACCTGCCATCTGCGTCTGTTGCAAGAGCTGCAACAGGATTTCCTTTCAACATAAGATGAACTACCCGCCCAGCCCCAGGGGAACCAGCGGCGGTCTGTAGCGTTCCAGAGATACGCACCACCGGGATATTATTAACCACGGCCGACCGCACGCGGATAGAGAGTGCCCCGCCAACAAGATCTGATGGCGGCGTCGGATCGGGGGCTGGCTGTGGTGTTGCCTCGGGGGTAGCTTGCGGCGGAGGAGTAGGAGCAACCTCGACACTCTCAAGCGATACACACGAACCAAAGTTCTTTAAGTGGTCAGACATCTCGGCGAGACTTGCACTTGAAAACCGGTCAGCCGATGGAACCTTGATACTAGGGTACATGAGCCCCTGGATATCGGAGGTATCGTGCATAGCTCCCAGGTTGTGCCCTACCTCGTGCGCGAAGATCCCCATATTCGCTGCTGGCACATATGACTGTGTGATACCGTATGAATACGGTGAAGCAGCGCATACCACTCCGATATAGGCTATTCCAATTACGCTCCCATCAAGATTCTTCCCGGTGAAGAGGTGCTTTAAGTCCACACGCTCATCAAAATCA
>JBIIHY010000398.1:0-2833 GCA_044235305.1 Bdellovibrionota bacterium | reverse complement strand
TATTCCTATTATCAGCGCTTAGTCCGGACATGGTCATCGTGCTCCCTGACAGGCTCTCAAGGAGGTTATGGAAGCTTTGCGCTCGCGTGTAGCATTCGATAAACCGTTGATCTGTTTGGCCTGTTGACCATTTTTATGGACCACCAAGCTTCTAGGTCCGCACGAAACGGGACAGCCACTTTGGACGGATTGCAGCCCGTGGTTTGAGAGTGTAGCTAAGCAGCACTCGCCCGCCAGGTAAGCTCTACCCCAAGCACACTGAGTAGCTTTACAGTGAGTTTGGCGTACGGGACTTCGTATGTACCCTTTCCGGCCTGAACGATAAATGCTCGCTTCTTTGCGTGTGCTAAGACCCTTCTAATCTTCATAGTAGCCCCTCTTTAATCAGGTTATTTGATTTGCTGCAGAAACCGAATCACCCGCTTCTCTCCCCACGTTTCGCTACCGCGTAGAGAATCGATAAAACCAACGTGTCCACCGTACGATGGGGTCTCAAGGAGGAGGTGCGGATGGTCACGTGCGATGTCGTGCGGAAAGCAGGAGGGCGAGAGGAATGGATCATCTAGTGCGCTCAGTGCAAGCGTTGGAATGGTGATAGAGTGCAGAAAACCAAGCGAGCTACACATCTTCCAGTATTCCTCCACAGATTTGAAGCCGTGAAAGGGTGCAGTAAAGCGCCGGTCAAATTCATAGAAGGAGCGAATCAGAGATAATCCAGTGGTATCAAAGTGCTCGGGGAAAGACTCTTTCTTTAATCTCATGCGGTGTCGCAGTGGTCGCAAGAGATACTGCATGTAAACTGTATTACTACGCTTCGCTAAAACTTCCGCAGAGCCACGCAGATCCATCGGCACTGAAAGAACCGCTGCACGCGAAATAGTAGCAGGCAAGGTTGAGCCCTCTTCGCCTAGGTATTTTAGTGTAATATTACCGCCGATACTGAATCCGATCAGAGCTATCTCTTGATAGTCGAGGGTGAGCGCATGCGATACCATGCTCTTTAGATCATCGCTCTTTCCGCTGTGGTACCAGGTCACTAACCGGTTTGGTACTCCTCCACAGCCGCGCATATTCCAGGTAAGCACGTCCCACCCCCTGCGCAGCAGGGCAGCGGTCATACCGAGCACGTAGGAGCTATCAAACGAACCTTCCAGGCCGTGGGAGATTAATGCAAGCCTAGTGCTCTGCATTTGGTAGAGCCGGTACGACAATGTGTCTCCGTCGCTTGTATTGAGAGAGTGCGTTTGAGCGGCGATAACAGACGGTTGTCTGAAGAGCGCGGGGATAATCGTTTGCGCGTGTGGAGAACGCAGGAAGGGGGGAGGGGTGAAGTTTGAGTGGGAAAGGGGCATCTGGCTACAACGGGATGGTTTATCAAGAGTGTTCACCACGTTAACGGAACTATGGCGGCGACCGCAACCTCGCCTAACGCATATTTTGAATGAAGGTATCCGCCGTCAGCGCAATTATCGCCGCTCTCGCTGGCGGGCTCATGCAAGTCACGGGCTTAGGCTGCTCCGACCAAAGTGACTCAAGGGGCATTGTAGTCTTGACTATTGTGACTTTTGGGTCATAATAGTCAGATGCGTTATCTTTCAGCGTTCCTGCAGCGGGACCTTGCCCGCAAGCTTATCCTCGTAAGTGGACCACGACAGGCTGGAAAGACTACCCTAGCCAAGAGCCTTGCTTCGTCGCCTGAATACTTGAACTTTGATGTTCCTGCTGAGCGATTGATGATCAAATCTCAGTCGTGGGATCGAACGGCAGATCTCTTAATTCTTGATGAGCTTCATAAGTTGAAGAATTGGAAGCTTTTTCTTAAAGGACTTACGGATTCTGTCGCTCATAAGCTGCCTACCATCGTGACCGGAAGTGCTCGTCTTGACGTGGCCCGAAAGGTAGGCGACTCACTCGCCGGACGATATTTTCTCTATCACTTACATCCGATCGATATAAAAGAAGCTGCTCATCAATTTAAGATAAAACCAGAAGAAGCGTTCAACCGAATTATGACGGTCAGTGGATTTCCAGAGCCGTTTCTTCTTAATGATGTTGGAGAGTATCGCCGATGGAGGAGTACGCACTCTGATATTATTCTGCGACAGGACCTCTTTGACACCGAATCCATAGAAAAAGTCTCTCAGCTTGAGACCCTCCTTGAGTTGTTAAAGGCAAGGGTAGGTGCACCGATCGCGTACGCAAATCTTGCAAGAGAGATTGATTGCGCACCGCGCACGGTGAAGAGGTGGCTGCAAATCCTGGAAAACCTCTTTGTTATATTCAAGATCCAACCATACTCACACAAGCTTTCGCGTGCGATCCTTAAAGCCCCCAAATACTACTTTTTTGATTGTGCTTCCGTGGTTGGCGATGAAGGCGCGCGCTTTGAAAATCTTGTGGCGCTTGCGCTCAAGAAGGAGATTGATTTCCGAAGGGATTGTTTTGGTGATGACCTCAGTCTGTATTTTGTTCGCAATAAAGATGGCGATGAGATAGATTTTTTGATCCTCAAAGAGAAGAAGCCTTTCCTAGCTCTTGAGGCAAAGTGGTCAGATGAGGCGCCTCACAAAGCCTTCAAAGTTTTTTCCAAAGAGCTGCCCTATAAACGTGCGATACAACTTGTGGCAAAGCTTGAGCGAGAAAAAACATATCCCTTTGGACTGGAAATACGCAAAGCAACCTCCTGGCTCTCGGAGTTGGTGCTTGCGTAGAAGAATGTGTTAAGCCTTTGAGATGTGTTCAAATTTTTGGTTAATAGCTACCTTTCCACTCACCTTGCTCAGAAAAGGTGCCTGTTACTAGGGGCTTACGCAAACGTAGGTGCATATGATGA
>JBIIHY010000397.1:0-2839 GCA_044235305.1 Bdellovibrionota bacterium | reverse complement strand
TCTGTTTCAGGGGTGACCTCTGGATCGAGCGATACAGTGGCAGGTAGCCAGCCCTCCAATCCGAGCAGAAGAGTAACCCGATGTTGTTGCGGGTCAGCTATAAGCGCCATAGGCACGTAGCGGCCTGGAAAGAGGCCTTGAATCATCCCCGAATACGTCCCTTGAGCTAAGTCTCGCAGCAACGGAGCTGGAGAGGCATCGTCCGCCTCCTGCTCTGCGACCTGTGGTGCAGAGTCGGTATCCGCAGCCACTTCAACGGGAATGTCGGCACTCTGGGTATTCTTTTCAGCCTTAGCTGTGCTGCCGGTAAGGGCATGATAGCCATAGAGGCTGCCGATGGTCAGGAGTGCGAATGTAAGAGCTACACCAATGAAGCGGGCTAGCGCTTTGGAGAAAAGGGGTAACCCTGTTGCGCCGAAAGTAGATTGTGACTTCTGACGGCTAGCACCCCGTTTGTGCTGTACAGCATTTGCAATCGGAGCAAGGGCCGGCGAGTTCGAAGCGGGTGAGGATGTCGCTTGGTTTGCTGAAATCGGGTCTGCGTTTGATGTCGATGCGCTGTCAAACGAGCCTGTGCTATTTGATCGTCGCTGAGAATCACGCGCGATGATGGCCTTGATCCGCTCAAGATCGATCTTCTCTGTTGGTGTTGATTGGCGAGTAGAAACTTCATCGTTATTGGCCGGAGTCTGCTGAACGCTTGATTGATGGCTAGGCTGAGAGCTTACGGCAGGGGTTGATTGCAGGGCGGGTATCGATTGATGCACCTGCACGGTAGCCACTTGACTAACGCTTGAGTCATCAGCAGACGGTGATAGCGCTGCGCTAGAGCTTGATACCTGGCGCGTAGCGCTTGCTGCCATAGGCGCAGGGCTATCGACGGGAACTGCAGGTGCTAAATCTAATGCTTGATTGGAAGCTCTGTAGTCTGGGTTTCCGAGAGCGCGTAGAGCCTCTGACGCCGAGTAGAAGCGATCGTTAGAAGAAAACCTCATTAGCGTTGAAATCACAGCGGCAACGTGGGGAGGGAGGTGCGGTGCTGCTTGGCTCAGCGGCACTACACGAGCATCTTGCCTGGCATCACGTTGCTCAGCGATCGGAGCATGCGAGAACGGGTGACGCCCAGCGGCAGCCTCGTAAAAACACACTCCCAGAGAGTAAAGGTCTGAAGAGGTGTCGTAGCGAATTCCATCGAGCACTTCAGGCGCTAAATAGTCGAAGCTACCAACTGCATGGCGCAGCTCCTCTAGCTTGATTTCATCTCCCGGTAAAAGCGCAAGTCCGAAATCAGCAAGACGAATCTCTTTTTCGTTAAGGACAAGTATGTTTTCCGGCTTTAGGTCTCTGTGAATTACCCCAGTGGCATGAACAAAATCGATCGCCTCAAGGCTCTGTTTAAGAAATACTGCTACCTGATCAGGGGGCAGCCGCTTGTCTGGTAAGCTGGAGATATACTTGAGTAGGTCCCCCTTCTCTGCGTATTCCATCGACAGGTAGCAAAGGTCTTGGATTGAGTGAAAGTCATCGAGCCGGACAACGTACCTGTGGCGGCAAGACACCAAGGTGAGTGCCTCACGTCTTAGTTTGTCGGTGAGTGTGGTAGTGCCGTCGCGGTTAATGAGCACCTTGATCGCCACCTCCTGGACCGCACCAGTGATGTGGCGCCCATGATACACAACGCTGTCGGCACCACGGCCAACAATTGAGAGTATCTCGTACCTCCCGTCGAATATCTTACGTTTTGAGTTGCTGGGAAGTGACATGCAAAAGCCCGTTACTCAACTTAAACCACCTTAGAGGAAGCGCCAAATCCTCTCCCACTAGGGTACCCCGCCCTTAAATCTAAGGCTACGCCATCGGCAGATAAGTCTACCCAAGGCGCAGAAGTTCTATGTTATAATCCGGCGTTTTGAAAGCTCTGCTTCAGCTTTTCTGTCGTTATTAGTCGTTTTTGGTAATTATCTGAATATACAGTTAATTTTGATGGTAGAAGGATCTAGATAATTGCGGTGCCTGGTATCTCAATCATCCACTAAACGGCCTGAAAACGACCTATTTAGCAGATGGATATCTTCAATGATCTTTTGCCAAATCGTTATTACGAAGTCGCTGCCGCAGATCGAAATCCGCAGAGGACAAAATCTTATAAGCAGCGCAAAACTGATCAAAGCAGCACAGACTACACGTAACTGGTATACCGTTTCCGGCTAGACGGTGATAAACTCTCGGCGCGCACACAATTGTTGGTGCGTGTTATTTGTGCACCCGTAGCTCAGTTGGATAGAGCACCCGCCTTCTAAGCGGGTGGTCGCAAGTTCGAATCTTGCCGGGTGCGTTTTGAAGACACCGCAGGTTGCTCATGAATGAACTCAACCCTTACCTAGGAATCCTTCTACTCACTGTTGCCGCCGCAGGGTTCTTGGTGACCATGGTGCTACTCGCTTCGTGGCTTGGACCGAAGAACGCTACCAAGACTAAACAGATGCCCTGGGAGTGCGGAGCTATTCCAGTTGGCTCTGTTAGGGACCAGCGCTTCAACGTACGCTTTTACCTCGTTGCGATGCTCTTTATCCTGTTTGATATCGAGGTCGTATTCATGTATCCCTGGGCAGTTGTGCTTGAGGAGCTGGGTACCTTTGCGCTAGTTCAGATGTTGTCGTTCATGGCCGTCCTGGTCGTTGGTTTTGCTTACGTCTGGCGTAAGGGAGTGCTAAACTGGAACGACTAGTCCTTTACGGGTTGTCTCTCATAGGGTTTATAGCGGCTCTGTGTGTAGCAAATCGGCCGCGTTTCTGGTTGCAGGAGCGTTTCTGTAGCCTGGCCTTGTATTGGTTGCCTC
>JBIIHY010000095.1:0-9478 GCA_044235305.1 Bdellovibrionota bacterium | reverse complement strand
TGTTTTTAATCCAAGGCTTTTGGCAACAGTTAGCTCTTTTACGTTGGTCGTTCCAAAATCTATCGTAAGCAGTACGGCAAACTTCTGCTCAGCTATCTCCCGCACCGTTTTTTCATTTAGTCCATACCCGTCAGCAAAGCGGTCTGGAACGAAAACTTTCGATTTAACCCCAGCTTTATTGAAAAAATCATGGACGATTGACCCTCCAGAGAGCCCATCCACGTCAAAATCACAACAGATAGCTATCGCCCCACCAGCTCTGTGCGCATCAGCGATAAGCTTACTTGCTTTGTCTAAATTTTTAAGTTCACTTGGATTTGGCAGCCCTGACTTAAGGGTTGGAGCAATGAAATTTTTAAGATCGCTTCCTGGTTTAAACCCGCGCGCAGCTAGTATTCGAGCTACTACCTCACTCGTATTCATCTCTTTTTGAATTGCACGCGCGGTCTCTTGATCGTGCGACTTGCAACGAATCTTTTTAAAGACCTGATTTGATACCGGCTTGGAGGTTGGCAGAGGAGACATCATCAGAATGCTATATCACTTTTAGACTTGAGATCACCACATGCACCTATTTGATGCCACGGGAGTATCCATCTGTTCTTTTCGCGGCTTTTCGACTCGCTTTCGATCTTCTATGGCCAACTACTTTAGGCTCTTTCTTCAACGCAGCACTCTGAAACTCTGAAAACTCACGTAGAGCTGCGCGGTAGCCCGGTAGCCGCTCCTTGGCAGCTAATCGCTTAACCTCTGCCACGCTACACCACTTGAAGGATTTAAACTCTGGATCCTTGTCAGCGGTCAGAACGATATCGCTATCTTTTCCAAGGAACTCAACGAGCCAAAAGGTCTGTGACTGACCACGCCACCTTCCGCGAGCGTACTCAGGAGGCTTTATCCAGTCGTATGAGTGTTTGGCTTTTAATTTTTTTATCTTTCCTAACTTCTGTTTCTTAATGCCTAATTCCTCTTTTATCTCACGCACCACGTTCTCGCGTAGTGAAAATTCAGGTTCTGCTCCTCCCTGTGGGAATTGCCAGTGGTTTCTGCGGTTGATGCGCTTTCCGAGAAGAAGCTTCCCCGTGTGATTATACAGAAGCATGCAGACATTAGGTCGCAGGGGGAGTTTCTTAGTTGGAGTCTTTACTGAAATCATACGAGTTTTGTAACTCTATCCTCTATGACAGATAGAGGGAATGGGAAATGCTTTATCTCTACCAGCACAACATCACAGCTCCTCTGAAACAAACTGCTCAACCTGCCCCCGGGTGATAGCCCCATCTGCAAGATGGTACTCCAGGGCTCTCCTCCAACTAAAATACGCGCTGCTACTTAGCTGCTCAGCGATGGCGGTGGGAAGATTCGCCTCTATGCAAACCTCTTTAGCCCCTTCGGAGCGCAAGTCAAGAAGCTCAGTTACAAGCACAAGCCCAGAGAATCCACTACCAGAGCACTTGCAACACCCCTGACCCGCACCGGCACTTCCCCTACACACCCTACACACGCGCGGTAAGAGTCGTTGATTGAGAACCAACGAAATCGCCTCTACCGCTTCACGGCGCGGGATTCCTAGCATCTCAAGGCGTGTTACAGCCTGTAGCGCGGAGCTTATATGGAGCGATGATAACGTGAGGTGCCCAGTAGATGCAGACTCAAGAGCGATACGAGCGCTCTCACCGTCACGCATCTCTCCTATTAAGACAACATCGGGGTCGTGTCGCAACACCGAGCGAATGGCTTTAGCAAATGAAAACCCCTGCTCAGAGCGGACCTGGATCTGGACTGGGCCATTTAAATGCTTCTCAACCGGGTCTTCAACAGTGACTACGTTGCGTCCCTGTAGGTCCAATTCGGCAGCTACTGAATACAGTGTTGTTGTCTTACCGCTCCCAGTGGGCCCCGTAAGCAGAATAAGCCCTCCTCGCTCCTGCATTGCCTGGCGCACTATTCTAAGCGCAACGGGCTCAATTCCAAGCTCTGTAAGTCCACGCGCAGAAGACGCTCTGGCGAGCCTCAAAACAACACTTTCGCCAGATATTGCCGGCAGAATACTTACACGGATATGTCTCGCACTCCCCCCGACAGGAAACACAAAACTCCCATCCTGCGGCAGAAATTTAGTGGCGATATCAAGCGCTGCGAGCACCTTTAGTCTATTTACTATCTGGTCATGAAAAGCTCGCGCATAGAGCTGCTCTTTCTGTTGTAGCAGCTCACCATCGATACGCAGCTTAACTACGCAGCCACTCTCTCCCGGTGCAAGGTGGATATCAGTTGCCCCCTTTACTGCCCCGTACTGAAGCAGCCCTTCCAGAAAGCGGGCGGCATCGCCCTGTGGCTTTGGTAAACTAGGCGATTCGCGCTCATCTACTCGCACTGCTATCTTTTCAAAAGACTCCCGTAGTCTGACCTCTGAGCCAAAGTAAGCACAGTGCAGCGCCTCTTCAAACACTGCTGCCGGCGCAGCCGTAAGCACTACATCGGTTCCCGTTGCAAACTTAACCTCTCGCTGTTTTGCTACCGAGTCGGTCAGCGCTACGCAGTGAAGCTTATCTCCTCCGCGCCCCTTAACGAGGGCAAGGGGAAGCACTTTAAGCATCTCGGCTCGGTCAAATGGAATCAGCGCACGCGCTTCCTCGGTCGAGCATAGGGCTAGGTCGTTTGCTGTGTAGCCAACTTCATGCAAGGCAACAACCGTTGCTGAGTCAGGTGAACATGAAGGCTGAGATTTATACAATGACATGGCATATTTCCGTCAGGGTCGCAGAATACGACTACTAAGGGAGGCTCCAAAAAAAGCGCCCCACTACAAGAGAATTCGGGCACTTCGGAGAAGAGTTGTGGGGTTTATGGATGCCCGGTCAGTCTTACCGGGGATTGAGCAAACCTGCACAGATAGCGGGTCTAAAATCACGAGAGGTGGGTAAGCCGTTACCTATCTACCCTTCTTTTCACGTCGCGAAGCAACTACCTTGCTTGGGCTATACTGCTTTATATCCTGACAAGTATACCAAGAGGGTGATACCTTTGATGGTGGCGATTTTAGTTTGAGGTGATATGGTCGAGAAAACACTATTCGAGAAATACGGTGGCTTTAGCACTATTTCAAAGATTGTTTCTGAATTTTACGACCGGGTTTTAGCCCAAGAGTCGCTGGCGCCCTTCTTTCAGGACGTCAACATGGAGCGACTCATGAGCCACCAAACTCAATTTATCGCCATGGTCATGGGTGCTCCTGCCAATCAGTACCAGGGGAGAGAGTTATCAGCCGCACATCGCGGTCTCAACATAAAATCAGAGCATTTCGATCTTGTAGCTAAGATCCTAACTGAGGTTCTGCGCGATGGCGGCGTAGAAGAAACAGATGTACAAACGATGCTCACAGCAGTTGCTTCAACTCGAAAGGATATCGTTACGTGAGTTCACTGAATGAAGAGTTTTGCCGGGATGGCCTAGCGCTTGCAGATCTCAACACGCTACAGATCGAAGAATCTAATCAGCTTTTTTTAGCTATGCTGGGGATTGCTCACTCAACAGCAGTTGGGTTGGAGCTTAAGGGTATTATCCCTCAGTTTGATGTCGCTGCTATGCAGCACGCGTTCGGAAAAAGCGTTCCAGAGTACGTTGTTGAAGGTGAGGTGCGTCCCATCAAGGGTCGAGCAATACCACTACGCATCTCTATTCGCAAAAATGGAACCACCGAGACTGCAAAACTTTTGATTCGCGTCAGTGACATATCCGAAATATATAAGTATTCATTTCTTATCAAATCGGTCGAGGAACTCCTTGAAGCAAACAAAAAAAGAGCAGAGGAAGCTCAGAAAAACTTTAAAGCAATCCTTGATGCTCTACCTCAACAATTCCTCACGATTGATAGTCGAGGAGTAATCGGCGCCGACCACTCGGCACAGCTAGGCACTATCTTCTCGGGCCCTATTGCCGGAGAGGATTTTTGGAAGCTTTCAGGACTCGATGAGGGATTTCGAGAGGTGTCTGACTTGGCTTTTGCCGGCACGGCATGGGATACCGTCGTGCAGCTCTTCCCTCCACAATTCACCCGAAACGGGCGCCTCATTGAAGTTAAATTCGTGCCGATGTACTCAGAAGGAGCGGTGTCGTCCCTAGTAGTTGCGTGCCAGGACGTAACCGAGATGCGCTCGCTTATGGAGGTGGTCGAGCGGCAGAACCGACAGGCCAAGGTCGTATTTACGGTGCTATCCGCACGAGTTGAGTTCTTGGAACTCCTCGAGCTGGCTGAGTCACTCGACGTTCATCTTGAGAATGCCGAAGAGATGAAGGTGCGCATTCACACCCTTAAAGGAGGATTCCTCCTCTTTGGATGTGATGAGCTTGCTGAATTCTGTCACAGCACCGAAACTGATTGGACCAACCGCGGCTACGACGCCGCAAGCGGACTGATATTCTGCCAAAACCTCCATAAAAATATCGACTCGTTTCTAGCTGAGTATCGGGATTTTCTGGGTATTTCCCGGCGAGAAAACCTCCACCGCAAGGAGCTGTCGGTTGATATGCAATCTCTTGAGCAGCTCTACAGAGAGATTAAATCACTGCCTCTTGATAGCGCAATGACTGCTTCACTCATACGACTCCTTGAGCAGGCCGCTGCTGTGCCACTCTGGAAGACGCTGGGATGGCTTGAGAAGATATGGCAGGAAACACTACGGGATGCCGGTAAAGCCGGTGCCCGAATTACGTGGGACGCAGCAGTAACAACGGCGCGAGAGCCATACAAGCGTTTGTTTCAAAGCTTGATTCACGTAGTGCGAAATGCTGCTGTACACGGCATAGAAGCCGTTGAGGAGCGTGTACGACAAGGAAAACCCCGGGAGGGCGCCTTGAGCATATCAGCCTCAAGCACCAGCGATGGTTACATCATCAGTATCCAGGATGATGGGCGGGGGGTTGATTTCCCTGCTATTCGAAGGCTAGCGATAAACCGCGGCGTGAGCGCTGCGAAGGATATGCCCGACAGTGAGCTGCTAGATTTAATTTTCTCTCCAGCCTTCTCTATTAAAACAGAGGCTGATGAACTAGCCGGTCGTGGGATTGGCCTAGCGGTTGTGAGGCAGGAAGCCCGGGCGCTTGGAGGTGATGTTACAGTAACCACTCGCTCCGGAGAAGGAACAACCTTTACAATCTCATTCAAGCACCAAGGGCTGTTTAGTTAAAACTACCTCGTACAGGGGAAGTGGCCTTTGGACTGATGCTTTCCCTGGGAATAAGGTAGTGATTGCCCCTCGTTAGATCTCCCGCACAATCCTGCGGTGTTAAAACCCCCGATCGTAAGACGGCTCGAACGTACCCGAGCTCGGCTGCAAATGTGTCGATCGCAGAAGAGGCCGCCGCGTCAGGACTTGATTCAAGCTGTACCACCGGCCGGTCGCGCAGCAGCGTTGCGCGACCACCTTCTAGCACTTCAAGCTCATGGCCTTCGACATCCATCTTTATGAATGAAACCCGACTCGCACCACTACAACTTGCATCTATAGTCGTGACCGCAACTTCTACATCCTCACTTTTATGATCGCAGCGCTGCAGCGTCGCCAAAGCCGGCTCCGGTATTTTCCCAAAAAGCAGGGGCACACACATTCGTACAAGTGGCTGGGGACTCCTCCCTAGCGCTATGTTTTTAACACATACAATCGGATACTTTTTTGTGCAGTTAATTAATTGCGGAATAAGAAACGGGAGTGGCTCAAAAGCAAAGACAACACCCGAAGGTCCAACAGCTCGAGCTAAGGCTATGGAATACACGCCTACATTCGCTCCTATATCAAGCACAGTGTCCCCGGCGGAAACGAATCGAGACAGCGCACGAATATTCTCTCGCTCATACAGCCCTAACCACGCCACTGCTCTAATCAGAAGACCTTTGATGGATAGATAGCGATTGCGGTTAGCCCCACACAGCCCGTAAAAAAAGGCGAGTTTTAGTTTCAAGAGGATCGGGTCCAGTGGGTGACTGCAAAGCGGTCGTGTCTGCTCTTTGAATGTCATGCGTCCGCACTAACTTGGTTTACTTGGATACTTGCGTAAGGTAGCCTAAAGTGTTCGCATTAACCAGGGAGTTACGTTTATATGGGTCACCACTACCTCGTCACCGGGGGCGCCGGTTTTATCGGCTCCAACTATGTTGACCGACTTCTTACACGAGGCGATTGTGTTACCGTTTTTGATAACCTTGCTCGTGGTGGAGCCGCTCGCAACTTGGATTGGCTCACACAGAGGCATGGCCACTCTAAGAACTTTACCTTTATTAAAGGAGACGTAAGAGACTTCGTTGCGCTTCAGGCCGCCGCGCAAAGTGCCTCAGTAATTGTCCACCTAGCCGCTCAAGTCGCCGTAACCTGCTCGGTACAAAATCCTCGGGAAGACCTTGAAATCAATGCTCTCGGTACCCTCAACGTTCTTGAGGCTGCTCGACTCTCAGGGCAACGACCGATAGTAGTATATGCGTCGACTAATAAAGTTTACGGCGGCCTTAAGCATCACCAGGTCATAGAGGGTGAGTTGCGCTACACTTTAGCCAACCTTCCCACCGGGGTCTCTGAGTCGCATGAGCTTGACTTTCATTCGCCGTACGGATGCTCTAAAGGGGCAGCTGACCAGTACGTACACGACTACGCACGGATCTACGACATCCCAACTGTCGTACTACGACAGAGCTGCATCTACGGACCAAGACAATTCGGCATGGAGGACCAGGGATGGGTTGCCTGGTTCATGATTCAGGCGGCTCTGGGACGACCCATTACTGTCTTTGGTGACGGCAAGCAGGTGCGTGACCTATTACATATCGATGACCTAATGGATGTATTTGACATCGTAATCCGTGAGACGAGTCGAAGTGCGGGAGAGGTCTTTAATGTGGGCGGAGGGCCTAAAAACTCTCTCTCTGTGTGGGCTGAGCTACAGCCACTCCTGGCATCGCTTAACGGGAAGAAGATAGATGCAAAATTCGGTGAATGGCGCGCGGGAGACCAGCGCGTTTTTATCTCAGATATCAGCAAGCTTGAGCGCATATTTGGCTGGAAGCCTACGGTATCGCCGCAGCAAGGAATCGAACGCCTCCATGCGTGGATTACAGAGAATAAAATGCTCTTTGCATAGCGTCTGAGTGCTACAGGTAGGTAATCAATGCGCATCTTGATGGTCCTTACATACTATCGGCCTCACACCAGCGGTCTCACTATCTACGTTGAGCGCTTGGCTAAGGCGCTCGTGGCCCGCGGACACTCTGTGTCTGTTCTGACGATGCAATATGCGCGTGATCTGCCTCGAGAAGAAGTCGCTGACGGGGTTCGGATCAGGCGAGTACCTGTTTTATTTCGCATTAGCAAGGGCTGTATAGCGCCGCTTTTTGGCTTAGAGGCCACACGAGAAGTTCTCAAACATGATGTTGTGCACCTCCATCTGCCCCAATTTGACGCTGCTGGCGTAGCGCTGAGAGCAAAGCTTCTACGGAAACCGTGCGTCATAACGTACCACTGCGATCTCCTTATGCCCCCAGGTGTAATCAGCACACTAGCCGGCATCACGGTATCGGTCATGAACCACATAGCTGCGTTTGGGGCTCAGAAAATAATTACCTACACGGAAGATTACCGTGACTCCTCGCCATACCTAAGACGCTATGCCTCAAAGTCGGCAGTGACTTTGCCACCAGTAGTTCTTGAGCCGGCCGAACTAAGCTCAAGAAACGAAAACTACAACCCAGAGGGGCGCCGGCCAGTCATCGCAATGGCAGCTCGCTTCGCCGCAGAGAAGGGAGTAGAGGTGCTCGTTAAGGCTCTGCCGAAGATCCTAAAAGCCTTTCCGAATGCAGTTATTCTCTTCGCCGGCCAATTCGAGAACGTTCTCGCCGAGCAGGAGTATGCTAATCGCGTCCGTCCGATGATCGCTCCCTTTGAGCAGAGCGGAAACTGGAGATTTCTCGGTGTGCTCTCACCGCCTCAGATGGCATCGTTTTTTAAGCATATCGACGCGCTAGTAGTATCAAGCCTCAATTCCACTGAGTCTTTTGGTCTCGTACAGATAGAAGCCATGATGAATCACGTTCCCGTAGTTTCATCCAACTTACCAGGGGTACGACAGCCAGTGCAGATGACAGGAATGGGGATTGTAACCAAGGTAGGAGATCATGATGAGTTGGCAGATGCTCTTATCACTGTTCTCTCTGACAAGGAGAGATACAGCCGCACAGATTTAGATCTTCATCACCTCTTTTCTCCCGATACAGTTGCTTCGCGATACGAAGAGTTCTACCGAGAGTGTGCGAACCTGCGCGGGCGTACACTTTCATAAGAGTGCTTGGCCCGCTTTCTCCTGTAGCCGAAAGAGCACCCGACTACGAGCGCGGTCACATTTTCGACTCATTGATTCTAGCGAGCACCACTACTGATCCTCGCTCAAAGATTATTCGATAGAGTGCCGAAGCTGTCACAGCCTCCAGAACATTTGCATTTGCTTGTCTATCCTTAACATCGAGGCCCTTGGTTCTATCAACGACTACGTACTCGTACTGATCGAGAACTTTTGTCGCACTCTCTACGTCTCGATGCTCATTGGTATCTATGTGTCTAATCAACTGACGATGCGAAAGGTGGGGCACTAGTCGAGAGCTGGCTAGTACAGAAACGTGGGCAGGAATAAGTTCTATTGCATCTTCAAACTCAGAGACCTCACCTATGGGAGCCCATCCAACGGGATACTCGCCGTAAATCCTGACATTTCCGGCAATAAGGGGCACTACGCTACAAAGCAGTGCCCAGCCGATGCACTTTTTAGCTGACACGCTTTGCAAACTTGCTGACACTAGTCGCAGCTTCTCAATCACCATGAGGGAAAGAATCGGAATAAGCGGCAATGAGTGTTGTAACCGTAGTGACCGCTGAAGATCGAGCGTTGAGAGAGCATTTAAGGTTACAAGCGGCACTAGCGCTATACTATAAACTAAGCTCTGTCGACCAAAACACCAGAGGCAAGGGAGAATCAAAAGGAATAGGTAGCTTGCGCTCTGAAGTGGGTGCATATTCTGAAGGACAAATAGCGGTCGAAAGAGAACTGTCTGGATTTTCTCGCCAAACGACTCCCCCAGAAAGGTGTAGCGAAGAAATGCATTTGCTTCAGCGCCATAGGGCAGATTGGGCATTACATACGTTGTAACCAGCACAAACCACCCAAGCGCCATACCACTCAACATAGCTCCAAACAGCTTGTGCTTTTTTATCCACAAACAGACACCCAGCGCCGCTAGTGTAAGCGCAAGCACCTCCTTACAACTCAGAACTATAATAGCTGCAACTGCGGCCCAAAAATACCTGCGCTGCTCGCACCACAGAACTATCAGCGGCAAAAACGGCATGGCGATAGTTTCCGGATGGAAATCGAAAAGGTTTGTATTAAAGAGCACCGGATGAAGAATGTAAGTCAACGCTCCTATAGACTGGAGCTTAGG
>JBIIHY010000396.1:0-2849 GCA_044235305.1 Bdellovibrionota bacterium | reverse complement strand
ATGGTAATCAACCATCTCAAGCAGGGTTTTCACATCCTTGAACTTAGGTGTTAAACCGGCTCGCACAACATTGTCAGAGCACGCCATGCACTCTATCAAGTCTCCATCGAGGTAGGCATGCGGCACATTCGGCCCGATGAAGAGAGCCTCCCCTGGTTGCACAGTAACTATGTTCATAAAAAACAGCGCCAAGAGACCCACATCGCTTTCGCCGTAGCAGTCTCGTAAGCGCGTTAGGATAGTTATCTCTGCTGGTGCATTAGGAAGCCCTTTGAACCTATCAGCTAACGCATTCACGCATGCTGCGACAACCGCAGGCCCGGCAGTCAGGAGTTCACTATAAAGAGAACGTAGCAGCAGCTCGCCTTTACCTGACTGGGAACCCTCTACGAGCAGTGAAGAGGTCGCATCACTAAAAACATTCCGCAACTCCGGATACAAAGAGAAGTTCTGAACAATTTCATCGACCGAACGAAATCCGTACAAGAGCAACACCGGCGAAAGGGCCAACCCCACCTCCGGCTTATGGTTGCTATCTGGATAGTTCTTCGGATCGCGCAAGCGCAACTGCTGCGCCAAAGCCTTATCTGGATGCGCCTGAATTGAGAGCCCAAAGAGTGGATTGATCGAAAGTACCTTTAACAAGAATGGAAGCGGCATCTCCTCTGGCGCCGGCTGAACCGCTCCTGTGGTGCCACGCGGGTCGCTCGAAATAAGCTCATTTAAACCCTCACCAACTCCCTCTATTGATGTAAGCGTTGACGGAGCGCTTGGATGAGCTCCCAGCCAGTACTCGGCAAGCGGCTCTACGTCTGCGGCCTGGTCAGGCCGCTCCAGAAAAGGATATATGCGAGAAGCTCTCCCTACCTTGCCCCACGCATAATTCCGCACCACCCCAGAGAGGGTCCCAAAATATCGTGGAATTACGCTAGACTGCTTGTTACTCACCACCTTCCCCCCGGGGAAAAGCCATGGACTATTCCAAAACGAACCGATTCCGACCGCCGGCTACGAACTATCCGTGCTAGAAATACCGAGAAAAAGTCATTTGCTCAAGGTGACTAAGGGAAATGAACTCCTCCCCCTTCAGTAACTCAACCATACAGGGTACCATATGAGGTGACTGTGCCCACAGGCCGCCATCGCGGCGCCGGGGCCGTTTTTTATGTAGCGCCCAACTATGCAAGTAGCCTGCCTTCACCTGCCACGTCAAGCTGCGTCGCTAACGACAGCATTCCAATTCATTAAGTTTGCAAACTTCTCCTCTAATTTATTCCTCAACCAGCTCGACGATATGGTTGAGTCCAAGTCTAATCCTTTTGCCCTTGAGTTCTACGCGACTGGAGGAAATATATACGCGTGCATGGCTGCCGACGACGCTACCCTGCGGCAGTTAGGGTCAACGATCTATAGTTGGTACGCCGACATTGAGATTCACGACTTCCCAGACTACACGCAGTTCATTAACGAACGATCGGTTGTAGCAGGCGCCGATCTACACCTGCGTTATTCAGACATCTATTCAGTGCAAAACTTTAAGGCATTCGCCTGGAACAGCTTGGCACCGATAGTCGCTGCGCTCTCACGCGTGGGGTTTGGCGACAAGGTAGTGATCCAAGTGCTCGTTAAGCCAATACCGGACACTACGATGCTCCATTTATCTCTAGCATCAGCGAGGTGGCTCGACCAATTCTTCCGATTCTTCTACTCACGGACCTGGCTGAAACGCGATATTGCTAACGAGGCTCAAAAGGTTATTAACGAGAAATCGTTATCGCGACTCTTCCGGGTTAATTACCGCATCACATCATTCGCAGATGCCCCGAAGAACGCTACCCCGGGGGACATTAAAAAGCTTCGCGAACGCCAGCGCGAAAACGTGATGAACGTTGGCGCCGCAGTTAAAGTGCTCAACACTACCGACCAAAACGCTTTTGATATCGGTACCATTCGATACGGTCGAGCAGCTATTGACCGCATGCAACAGCGCCGCTTTATTAATCCGTTTCGCCTCTCTACAATCGAACTATCGACGCTGTGGCATCCGCCAACATTGGGCACCATACCAAATACTCTCTCCGTGCTCTCGCGCAAGGCACCACCGCCTCAGGCGCTCCCCTCGACGCCAGGCGACCCGCAGATTAGCTTTATCGGTACAACAAATTTTCGTACTCAGGCGGTAACGTTCGGTATTCGTCGCTTTGACCGGCGGCGACACCTCTACCTTCTTGGAAAGTCAGGAAACGGTAAATCGTGTCTCATCCAGCTGCTTGCAAAAAGTGATATCGAGAACGGATTTGGTTGTGCCGTTCTCGATCCTCACGGAGATCTCGTCGATGATATCTTGCGACTTGTTCCGAAGCATCGTGTGAAAGACGTGGTCATCTTCGACCCCTCAGACATCACTCATCCACCGTGCTTTAATCCGATGATTCCGGTGAATCCGGAACACAAAACCCGGGTTACCCTTGGCTTCCTCGATACATTTCGAAAAGCGTTCGGTTCAGCTTGGACGGAAAAGATGGATCACCTGCTGCGCTACGCGATGGTCGCCCTACTAGCTATCCCTGGTGCGAGCGTCGTCTCGCTGCGGCGCATGCTCTCTGACGATGAATTCCGCGCTGAAGTCGTAAAGCGATCTGACGACGAATCAGTCAAGCGATTTTGGGAGGTCGACTTTATCGCACGACGTCAGGAGTTTGAAGAGGGTCCAGTTTCTCAGCTACTTAATCGACTCGATGAGCTGCTAGCAACGGACATGATCCGCAACATACTGGGCCAGCCGACAAACAGCTTTGATTTCCGGGATTTCATCGACAATCGCAAGATAGTTCTCTTCAAACTATCTA
>JBIIHY010000395.1:0-2852 GCA_044235305.1 Bdellovibrionota bacterium | reverse complement strand
AATGGACGAGTGCTGCTACAGACCGTCGAAGCTCACCCCGTGAGTACCGCCTAATGAGGCGAGCCTCACTGTAGGAGACAAGTGCGGGGTGCTCATCATCACCGGTAGCTAGCAGGTTCTCTGCAAAATTTAGATGGAAATTCGGAAACCACTTACGAGCAAGTGGCGTTGGCGCATCAGGAAGATTTTCATACGCAGGGGTAAGGCTGCCCGCGCCACGCAGTACGAGGAACTCAGCAGCCTTCTCCCAGAAAAGCAGTGGATGTGCTACCGACCAGGCGTAGAGGTCTTCGTAAGAAGTGAACTCACAGTGCGCAACGAGCGCGAGATCTTTCATAAAAGCAGTCAGAGAGCAGCCCTCTGTCAGCTCCTTCGGGGGATCCCATAGTATCTCGTGTGCACGTTGAGTGGTCATGCAGCTGAGGGTAGCGAGTCGGGGCACTCGTAACAAGTCCTCGCATCACGACTACAGAGATGAGCATCGGCAGCACCTCGCACCGCCGATGCTCTCAACGGAACTTTCTAGCGCTCTACCAAAACCTTGAGCGAGAATGGAGCTCCTGACCCTGTGGCATCAAGTGCTGCTACCGTGGCAACGGTACCTTCCGCTACCTCGAATCCAAGCGCCTGAATTGCAACAGTCTGAGTTCCTGCTACGGTCACCGACACATCATACTTGCCTGCTGGCACCGTCAGATAATCAGAGATCGCCTTAAAAGGCACGTTAGCCAAAACCGGCGTGCCCGTTGTGAAGTCATTCCCTGCAGCAACAACGTATACATCAACCTCCGGTGCGCTGGCCGCTGAATGCAACACGCGCAGCTTCGCTGACTTTGCTGGTGGGCTTGAACGGTCGGCCTTAAAAACTAGTGGCGCTATGTTTTTTAGCTTACCAGCCGCAACGATGAGGTAGTCCTCCCCTTCAGCAAAAGGCACATCAGCATCAATTACAGCCGTATTTGTCCCCGCTGCACTTACCGTTACACGACGGGTACCTGCATCAATCGGCAGAAACTCAGAAGCAGCCGTGTAAGGCACATTCTCAAGAACTCGCCCTCCATCAACAGCTACGTCTACGTTTGGAGCATCAGGCGAGGCGTGGAACACACGCACAGAGGCCGAGTTATCATCGCTCCCACCACACCCAACGGTTAGTACACTTAAAAGGGTCACTGCCAAAAGATTACGGAACATACTCTCTCCTTTTTAAAGCCCGACACCCACTACCCCTTGGCACATTAGCCAGGAGAAATGCCGGACATTTGATTTTACTCTGCAGCATTTTTACTGCGCGTTTTTTACAGTATTACCTTAAGAGCAGGACGAGAGTCAAATAATTATTGTAAATTTGACACAGCTATTACTTTCATTTATGATCAGAAGGTAAGAACGGTCGCCCCTAGACTATAATAATCAATAGGTTATGGCGGTTAAACTGCAACCATCTACTATTCTTCAGGCTGTCTTGCGGCCCCTCGTTAGGTATTGCCTCAAACGCGGCGTACGGCTCCATCAGATCTCTGAGCTACTACGAGAGACGCTTGTACAAGAAGCGAAGGCACAAATTGAAGAAGTCTCTGGCGAGAGCAGCGTTAGCAAGATCAGTGTTGTGACCGGCCTAAACAGGGTTGAGGTCACTAAGCTTCTAAAAGGGGCACGCCCCTCAAAGAAAAACCACGATGCATTGAACCGCATCATTGGGCTGTGGTCACAGAGCGCGAAATTCCGAGACCCCACCACGGGTCAACCCCGCGCCCTCACCTTCCAAGGATTACAAAGCGAATTTGCCGAGCTCGTAGCCCGAGTGAGTAAAGAGATGAACCACTACCCCATCCTGTTTGAGCTAGAGCGCATAGGGGCAATTTCGTATGAGGGCGAGCTAGTCAAACTGCTCGCCGTTGAGTACACGCCAACGGGTGACATCGAGCACGGCCTAACCGTTTTGAGTGAGGACATTGCAACGCTCCTTCAAACCGTAGAAGACAACCTCTCAGTTCGCCAGCAATCTCCTGATCTACAACTGCGAACAAGTTATGATAACATTGATCCTGGTTTGCTAGAGGAGATTCGAAAGTGGGTACTCGCGCGCGGAGCGAGCTTTCAGAAGGAAGTACGGGAGTACCTTGCCCAGCGAGATCGGGATATCAACAATCAGATTTCGCAATCAAGTGAGCGCGCGAAAGTTTCAGTATCCGTATTTTCACTAGGTCGTGTCATCGAACCGCCCAAGCAGGTTAAGCCGAGGAAGCGAGGCAGGAAGAAGAAGGTGACGGAAGAAGGCAACTAGATGAAGTGGCGAGGGAGAAGAGAGAGATGATACGCCGATTGTTACTGGTCATAAGCGCCATGTCACTTATCGTTAGCGGATGTGGCGGGGGAACAACAGGCACATCCTCAACAGGCGAGCTTAAATTACTAGGAACCGGGCAGAGCGCCTCAGGTTCGCCGCTCACAGACGCTCCAATGACAGTGTACTCGGCGCAAACTGATGACGAGCTTCTAGCTTCACAAACCGACGAGCGTGGCTCGTTTGAGATGTCTCTACCCGCTACCGAACAAGCTCTTGTAGTCGAAGTGGCAGGCAAAAAAACGACTCCGCTTGTGAGGTCCTACTCGGGTTCAAGTGTGCTTTCAACCACTCTTCTTCAGGAATCAAGTGGTAACATTCGGTTCAGCACCGTAGTCGAAGCGCGCATCGATACGGCCTCGCTGTGTTCTAGCCTGAAAGCAGACAACAACTCACTGATCATCGTCAAACAAGTCGAAGGTGAATCGTGTGAAATCTCCTTAGATGCATCTTCACAGGGCGATAGCGAACTTCTGATATCAGGAGAAGTGCGGAGCGTTTGCGG
>JBIIHY010000094.1:0-9498 GCA_044235305.1 Bdellovibrionota bacterium | reverse complement strand
AGAGTGCTTCTTTGGGTAGTGAAAAGGGGAGGCGAATGGGCAGTCCTGCGCGGGTGATCCCTTCGGCGATGGTGTTGTAGTCCTTATCGCTTATCCGGCCAGAGAGGTGTGAGATGGTTGCCTCTCCGTACATTCCAATCGCCACAGCTTCGCCATGCGTAAGCGGTGTGCTGGTTTCAAGCGCGAGGGCCTCTACTGCGTGGCCAATTGTGTGACCAAAGTTTAAGGCTTTGCGTGGCCCCGTTTCGGATTCATCTGACTGTACAACGTCACGTTTGATCTCACACGAACGCAGTACTAGCGATTCAAGCTCTTGGGCGTTGAAATCGAGGCAGTGCTTTGAGGTTGTATGTTCAAAATAATCACGGTCAGCAATCAATCCGTGCTTTACAACCTCTGCGAATCCAGATGTAAACTCCCTTCGTGGAAGGGTTGCCAGGGTATCGATATCAATCAGCACTCCACGCGGCTGGCTCACCGCGCCAACTAGATTCTTAATGTGCTCAAAGTTTATCCCTGTTTTACCACCTATACTGGCATCGACGTGTGCGAGTAGTGTTGTAGGTACGTTTATAAGCGCTACTCCGCGCATAAAGGTAGCAGCGGCAAAGCCAACCACATCACTTGTGGCACCACCCCCCACTGCAACTATGAGCGACCTGCGGTCGAGACGTTGTTGCGAGAAGAATTGCCACAGTTTTATCAGGGTCTCGGGAGTTTTAGAGCTTTCTCCACCGGGGATCTCAAGTATGCGATCACGTGCTACGCCGAGGGCGCTTTGCAGCGAGCGTGTAATCTCAACCACTCCGTGGTCGGAAACTATTGAGATTGATGATGCACGCTCTACTTGAAACAGTTCCCGCGCATGACCGAACAGGGTTCTGCCTACCCAGATGGTAGACACTGCTTCAAGGCGAGGTACATTAAGCGTTAGGGTCTTCATGCACTCGTTCTCATGTTTTTAAGATCTCGCATTAACTTCTCAAATTGCGGGAAGAGAAGCGCTTGCGGGCCATCACTCAAGGCGCGCTCTGGTTCAGGGTGAAACTCAACTATTATACCATCTGCCCCGACGGCTTTCGCTGCTAGGGCCAGAGGAGGCACAAGGTCTCTTGTTCCCGCTGCATGAGATGGATCGATAAATACCGGCAGATGCGTGCGCGCTTTGAGCACTGGCACAGCGCTTATATCGAGTGTGCCACGCGTTGCAGTTTCAAAGGTGCGGATGCCGCGCTCGCACAGGAATACCTGTTGATTGCCACCAGCGAGGATGTATTCAACCGCTTGTAAAACTTCCTCCACCGGCGCGCTCATGCCGCGCTTAAGCATGACAGGTCTGCGTATCTCACCAACGGCTTTAAGCAGGCTGTAGTTCTGCATATTGCGCGCCCCTATCTGGATGATGTCGGCATGCTGTGCAACTCTATCCACATCCTCAGTAGTCATCACTTCGGTGATTACCGGGAGCCCGTGCGCCCGACCAGCCTCTACCAGCAGGTCTAGCCCTTCATAGCCTAAACCCTGGAAGCTGTAGGGGGAGGTGCGAGGTTTGAATACTCCGCCGCGTAGAATAGTCGCCCCGTGAGCGCGAGCGTGCTGCGCGCACGCCATAATCTGCTCCCTTGATTCAACGGAGCACGGACCAGCGATGACAACAAAATCATCACCTCCAATCCTAACACCACCAACCTCTATCACGGTGTCGGTTGGCTTGTGCTCGCGGCTAGCGAGCTTGTACGCTGCTGACTTACCAGAGCTCGTAGGTTTTGGTTTGTCCTTCGTTTCAACGGCACACGCTGCTACTTTCGGTTGCTTTTCTTCAGCAGGAACCTCGACGGGCGGGATGTCACAGGCCGGATAACATCCAAGCACCTTAATAAAGCGCACTGAGCGGGTAAGGTCTGCAAGGGCTTGTTTCACCTGCTCGCTTTCTACGTTTCCATGAAAATCGAGGTAGAACATCTCTTCCCAGGTATTTCCAGGGACTGGACGACTCTCTAGCTTCGTAAGGTTAATTCCGTGCTCCTTGAAAATTGACAGAGCGCTCACAAGTGCGCCCGGTTTATTGGCGGTGTGAATGACGATAGAGGTCTTACTCGGTATGCGTTGATCAACCACGATGGGCTGCTTTGCGATGATGAGGTAACGGGTAAACGATTCCTGGTGATTTCCGAGCCCTCGCTGCACAACGTGCAGACCAAACATCTCGGCTGCCTCTTCACTAGCAATAGCTGCACTCAGTGGATCGTTTAGTTCTCGTACACGCTTTACTGCAGTGGCTGAGTCATTGGTGTACTCAACCCGGCACTGAGGTATTCCAGATAAGAATTGACTGCACTCAGAGACTGCAAGCGGGCTGCAGTGAACCCGTTGCAGGTGCGCTACGGGCACAGCGTCAATTGCAACTAGACAGTGAGAGATAGAGAACTTCTCCTCTCCAACGATAGCGATACGGGAGTTTAGAAGTAGATCGTATACTTCGTTTATCGCTCCGGTAGTTGTATTTTCAATCGGAAGGATGCCGTAATCACAATCGCCTGATTCAACCGCTCGTAGAGCTGCTGCAAACGATGCGTGACCAATAAACCGCCGCTGCTCGCCTGATGTATCCTCAGCTTTACGGGTGCGTTCGAAAAACGCCTGACCGGCTAGGTGTGAGTATGATCCATCTATCCCGTGAAAAGCTATCTTTTGTCCGGGTGATAGATGAGTCTTGCCGTTTGCTTTGCGTTGCAGATAGTCCTGTTGGTGACGGATAGACTCAGCGATTACCTCGCGGAAGAGTGTGGTGACATGAGTTGGGTTGAGGCCAAGCTCGCGTCCCTCAGAGATGCGTTGCATCAGGAGTGCCCGCTCGCGGGTTTCGTCCCGCAGCGGCGCAGCGGAAGCATCTTTGGATTCAATAACGCGTTCAGCTAACTTCTGACGGGTTGAAAGTATGCTGAGTAGCTTCGAGTCAAGAGAGTCGATCTCTTTTCGGATCTCTTCAAGGTTACGTGGCTCTGATGAATTCATGGTAGCCTCTGTATTCTTTTAATTGGACATTATTCCACGTATGTCAGGAACTTATCGTATTGCGGAGCCCGTCCGTGCACAGCATCGAGGTATCTCTCTTTGAGAAGTAGCGATGTTGGCCCTGGGCCCTTATTCTTAAGTGGCTTATCGTCGATGGTTCCTATAGGTGTGACTTCAGCCGCTGTGCCAGTAAAGAACGCTTCATCTGCTGTGAAGGCCTCTTCAAGCTTCAGTGCTCTCTCGGTGACGGTAAAGCCGCTGTCGCGGGCTATTTCTATTACGCTCGAACGCGTGATGCCAGCAAGGATACTTCCCAACGGCGGAGTGATGATCTCTTTACCTTTTACGATAAAGAAGTTCTCTCCCGGTCCCTCTGCGATGTAGCCATCAGAATCAAGGAAGAGCGCCTCGTGGTACTTGGTTCCTTTAAGCTCAAGAACCGCCAAGATGCTGTTGACGTAGTGCCCACAGATCTTTGCATCAGCTACGGTTGAGCGCGGATGAATGCGGATGTAGGAGCTGGTTTTGATATCGGCTGCATCAACCGGGATGTATGCACCCCATGGCCAGCATGCAATCATCACATCAACCGGTGCGTTGCGAGGATTGAGCCCCATAACTCCGTAGCCGTAAAACGCAAGGGGTCGGATGTACCCCTGCTGCAGGTTGTTGCGCTTCAGCAGCTCAGTTGTAGCGTCCATTAACTGCTGAACAGAGTAGGGGAGCTTCATGTGCAGGACTCCAGTTGAGTACTCGAGTCGCTCCATGTGCTCTCTTAGGCGAAATACTGCTCCGCCGCGCTCGGTCTTGTAAGCTCTAATCCCTTCAAAGGCCCCATCGCCGTAGTGCAAGGCGTGCGTCATTACGTGCACCTTTGCATTTTCCCAGGCGATAAATTCTCCGTTCATCCAGATGTATTTCGTTGTTTCCATTACCGTATCCTCTTTACAATCTCACGCGTCATTTCGCTCGTTGATATAGCTGGCTCAGACGCCGTAGCTATATCGGCTGTGCGATAACCAGCCTCTAGTGCTTCATGCACAGCCCGCTCTATAGCATGTGCTTCTGCGAGCCAGTCGAAGGAGAACCGAAGCATCATAGCTGCTGATAGTATCTGAGCTATCGGATTGGCGACACCCTTTCCTGCAATGTCAGGAGCAGAGCCGCCCGAGGGCTCATACAGTCCAAACCCTGCTGCGTTGAGGCTCGCTGATGGGGTCAGTCCAAGCGAACCAGGAAGAGCTGCCGCTAGATCAGAGAGGATATCTCCAAAGAGATTAGAGGTCACAATAACATCGAATTGTGAGGGGTTCTTTACTAGTTGCAGAGCGCAATTATCCACCAACATCTCTTCCAGTGTGATATCAGGAAACTCTGTTGCTACCTCGCGTACGACCTCGCGCCACAGCTTTGACATATGCAGAACGTTTGCCTTGTCGACCGAGGTGAGCCGTTTAGAGCGTTTTCGTGAAGCTTCACATGCAACCCGAGCGACCAGCGCTATCTGATCTTCAGAGTATTCTCCAGAGTCACGCGCGCAGCGCTTCCCATTGTGTGAGAAGAATGAGTGTTCGCCGAAATACACGTCCCCCTGCAGCTCACGAATTATAACCAGGTCAACCCCTTGGGTAGTGATCTCATCACGTAAGGGGCAGCTTCCTGGGAGTTGGGGATACACTTTAGCGGGACGAAAGTTTGCAGCTAGGTTGAACGTCTTTCGAAGCGCTAAGATGGAATTGGTTTCACACCCACGCCACTTGGGGAGGTGGGCTTCGCTTACTGGACCACCGACTGAGCCAAAAAGGATAGCATCTGCTGCTTGGCACACCCTGCCCGTTTCATCCGGAAAGTGCGCGCCGTGAATCTCAAACGCTGCTCCGCCAACGAGAGCAGGCGTAAATTTGAAATTACGCTTGTAAATCTCCCCGACGGTAGAGAGCACTGCAAGGGCAGACTCCATCACCTCTGGGCCGATTCCGTCACCTGCAAGTACAGCGATAGTTTTATGTGCCATAGAGCCTTTTTTACCTGTGTGGATGCCGCGAATCAAAGAATGTGTCTTTCGCCTGATGTGCTTTTTTCTCCCTAATTGAAGGGAGTTGCGAACGTAAGTACTCAAGCTCATCAAGGCCGTTGAGCAAGCAGTGTTTTAAGAACGGATCGTATGAAAAGTGCCACGACCGCCCATCGCTTGCATTTACGGATTGATTTATCAGGTCTACCGTGAGGTTTAGTTCACCTTCGGCTGCTTCAGTAAGCAACGAATTTACAACCTCGGTCGGTAGCGTCACCAAAAGCAGTCCGTTCTTGCCACTGTTGTTTGAAAAGATGTCAGCGAAAGATTTTCCGATAATCACCTTTATGCCGGAATCAGTGAGAGCCCACACCGCGTGTTCACGCGAGGAGCCGCACCCGAAGTTGCTATCTGCAACCAGAATCTGCACACCGGCGTATCGGGGTTGATTAAGGTAGAACTCAGGGGAGGAGGCTTTGAGGCGCGAAAAGACGTGAGCGCCAAACCCTGCCCGCGAAATGCTGGTCAGAAAATTAGCGGGGATTATCATATCGGTGTCGACATCCTTGATTGCTACCGGTGCTACACGCGATGTCACTGTTGTGAATGGTTGCATAAAAAGAGTCCTCGTTAATTGGTGGCTAGTGATTGCAGGTCGGGTGCACTTATACAGCCGCGCAGAGCGCTGGTTGCAACCGTTGCAGGGGATGCAAGGTGCGTAATGCTCCCTTCGCCTTGTCGACCCATGAAGTTACGGTTTGAAGTGCTAATGCAGCGCTTCCCTGCGGGAACCTTGTCGTCGTTCATCGCCAAGCACATTGAGCATCCGGGCATTCTAAACTGCGCACCGGCGGACTCAAAGATCTCCTTCAATCCCTCGGTCTCAGCTTGTGCCATGACCGACTCTGAACCGGGCACGATGTAGAGTGTTACATCGGGGTGGACCTTATTGCCCTTTAAAATCGAGGCAGCCACCCTTAGGTCTTCAATGCGACCATTTGTGCACGAACCGATGAAGGCCCAGTCAACCTTTACGCCTGAGATCGGCTGCCCCTCTGAGAGCCGTGTATAGTGCAGAGCCGATTCGGCAACTTTGCGATGAGTCTCTGGTAGCTCTGCCAGGCGCGGAACGGATCCCTCAACAGGGACGGCCTGCTCAGGGTTTGTGCCCCAGGTTATCATCGGAGTTAATGCAGACACATCGATTTCAATCTCGCGGTCGTACTGTGCACCCTCGTCTGAAGCGTAGCTACGCCAGAGCTCTTCCGCTCGCTTCCAATCTTCATCTCGTGGTGCAAAGCGGCGTCCCTTGATGTAGGCGATAGTGGTGTCATCCGGTGATATGAGCCCAGCGCGAGCGCCGCACTCAATGCTCATGTTGCACACAGTCATCCGTTCTTCCATCGACATGCGTCGTATCGCATCGCCGCAGTACTCGATGACGTAGCCATTTCCGCCACCGATGCCTATCTCTGCAATCAGCTTAAGGATTGCGTCTTTAGAGAATACCCCCGGCTTAAAGGTGCCGTTGAACGAGACTTTCATCGTCTTTGGTTTCCGTTGCAGGATAGACCCTGCAGCTAAAACGTAGCCGACTTCACTCGTGCCGATTCCAAAAGCGAGTGCTCCGAACGCACCGTGTGTTGAGGTGTGCGAGTCGCCACATACAATCGTCATTCCGGGCTGGGTAAACCCAAGCTCGGGGCCGATCACGTGCACTATCCCCTGATGCCCCGAATCGAAGTCAAAGAGCGGAATTTCGTGCTCTTTGCATAAGGCGCGCAGTGTTTCAACCTGCGTGCGCGCAGATTCGTCATAGATCTCAAGCCGATTCTTTCGGGTGGGGATGCTGTGATCGAGAGTTGCTGCGATGCGTGAGGTGTCAAAGATAGGTATGCCGCGCTCTTGAAGGAGCTTGAACGCTTGAATGGAGGTAACTTCATGCATCAACATGAAGTCTATCGTGAGGATGTTGGGTGCTTTCTCTCCGATGCCCTCAGCAGGGATGACGTGAGCATCCCAAATCTTTTCGATAATCGTCCGTTTCCTTGCAACATCAGTTCTCATAACCATCCTTTCACGCCCCGGCAACCTTTAATCTCTCCCGTCATGCTCGCGAAAAAAAGCTGTGCTCGGGATAAAAAAAAGGCCCCGCTGTGAAGCAGAGCCTTAATTCAGCCAACTAACGCTGAGACCCCGCCCTTAGTTAGGGACCTACCACGAGGAAAAAGTAGAGGGCTGAAGCGTTAAACATGCCCTTGAGAATACGCCGGAGTGTGATCTTTATCAAGGGAATTTTTTCGCGGCAGTTGTCTTCTGGTGGTTTGACCGTAAATCACCAATTATACCGCGTAGGCATCGCGTCATACCCTCCACTGAGCCAGTGCGCAGATACACTGGTACCCGTCATACCCACTGTCCTCGAAACGAGGCTACACAACGTGCACATTAACCGTGCCTGATGGAGGGAAGATGAAAAAGGGGATAGTTTTACATGTAGCGCTGTGTTCCGTAGGGTTGTCGTCAGCCCTGCCGCTTGTCTCGCAGGCAGATGAAACGATGCGAGATTTCTACTATCAGCAGAACCAACAACGATTCGTATCGCAGCCCCAGGATGCGCGCATGTTCGGAATGGCTGGAAGTTCAACCCTGACCACCTCGAATGCAGTGAGCTTGGTCAATAACCCAGCCGGACTTGGACGCATGAAAGGTGGCGATCTCTCTGCCTCATACAGTGCAAATACTATCAGTGGCAACGCCTACCCAAGCGGCAACTCCGTAGAAGATGAGCAAAATATCGGGCAGATATACGGTGCCACCCCGCTTGGGCCACGTAAGGGTGATCTCCCTGAGTACGGCAACCTAGGACTCGGATGGCATGGACGCAACGGTGAGTGGGGAGAGCTGCGCGATCAAACGGATGCAGATATGTACCAGATCTCTGGAGGATACGGTTGGGCCATCGGCAAGAAAGCAGCGATGGGGTACAGCCTGACCTTTCAGGATGATTCCCTCAAGAGTCCAGGTCATACGTACGAATCATCCGCTCTATTTCTTCATAACGTGGGGATCCAGTGGGAGGATTCTAGCGATCTTCGCTTCGGAACTAACATGACATTTGGGCACGGAAAGCATGAGTTAGACCACACACTGGTGTCGGATATCCGTGAAGGGCAAACGGTTGATCAATTCTCGTACGGGCTTGGTTTCGGCGCTGAATACGATGTAGCTGATGACACAACTATCGCCTCGGTAGCTGATTACACCTACTACCACAATAAAGGAGAGGATGATCCGCTACGAAATGATATCGCGTTCGGTGGTAGCTCAACAGCAAACGTGTTGAATCTACGCTTCGGAGTCGAGAATCGCCCAACTGATTGGGCCGCCCTTAGGCTTGGATGGCGGTATGCAGCAAACTTCGATTGGAACTACGACCGACCTGACATCGATCCAGTGCTGTCTGGTAGCGCTAAGTACAACGCGTTCTCTGGAGGTGTAGGGCTTCACTTTGATACACCAGAGGGTAGCTTTATCACGGCGGTAAAGCTTGACTACGGCGTTGAGTACCGACTCGTAGGCACTAATGACTGGCAACACGTAGTAACTTTAGCAACTCCGTTCGATCTGTGCGTTTAGACGAGCGGTAACTCGCAGGCAGAAAAGCAAAGGCGCAAGCCTTTGCTTTTTCTTTTTTTCTTCAGGAGTGCGGGCCATTCCGGGTCCGCTTGAACGGTGCGTAAGGCGCCGCGGAAAATAAAGCTGCAGGGAATAACGTTACTGTGACACAGTACAGTCCGAGCCCTTGTGGTGCGCCAGTACCGATAAGGTTTCAACTTTGGTGATTACTGAGTCATACTGAGCGAGTAGGCGCTGAACAAACTCTACGCTGGCTTGCGGGTTATCGTAATGACACTCAAACACAACATCCCAAGGGCCAATAAAGGTCCGAAATGTGTTACAGCACGTTTGGCTGCGCGCAAATTCAAGCAGCTTCGAGCGAAGCTCAGGGTGAAACCCTTTGGTCGCCACGAGGTGGTAAAAAAAGTATTCGCCAATTGCTTGAAGATTAACGAAGTATCGAGCGCCGAGGATTATGCCCGTGTCACGGAGCTTTTTGAGGTGGTACTCCACGGTCGACGTGGGTTGTCCGAGAATTCGCGCCAGCGACGAGACGGAATCCTCCCACTTCATCCCAAGGGTCTGCAGGATGCGTGAGTCAAGTTTATCAATCGTTTCACCTTCGTTGACTAAAGCAGAGGCGAATTCCTTCATGGTGGGGCGCTCTTGAGCGGTGGCAGTCACCGGAAAATCATTCATCGAGGTGAGGGCCAGGATTTGTTTTTCGACAAAGATTGGACCGAATCGAGTTGAGAGTCGGTCGAGAAAACCTTGCAACGAGAGCATGGTTGATGCCCGAACTTCAAAAAATAGATTGTAACTACCGCTTACTTGCGCGATGAAGCCCA
>JBIIHY010000429.1:0-2860 GCA_044235305.1 Bdellovibrionota bacterium | reverse complement strand
GCTTACCGCCTTGAGCACAGGTATCGTATCGCGTCTGGCATAAAGCCCTGACGGTCCATTGAGGGAGGTTCGGTCCGTGACTCTGACTTCACAAGAAATGCTGGTGTTGCAGACGGTGCTACTTCAGGCTCGACATTCAATTGAGCAGATAGCAAAACAGACCGGAATTCGACACCATGTTGTGCGGCGAATCGTTCAGCGTCTTGAGGAGCAGAAAGTGCTCATAGGCGTTCGCGCGTACGTCAACGCCTATCCCCTTGGCTTGCAGGAGTACCAGGTCTTCTTCTCCCTTCCCAAAGCTTCTGCCGAAAAACAACACAAAATCATCACTCACCTGTGTCGAATTGACGGGGTGAGTCTCTTGAGTGAATTGGGAGGGCATTCTCAGTATGAGATGCATTTCCTCGCGCGAGATTCTAGAGAGGCTATTGCCCTGCTCGATTCCCTTCAAGGATTAGCTTGCGAAATTCAGTTAGAAAGCCTCTCGCTAACCCATGAACAGTATTACTCGGGGGCCTTGGGATATCTTTTAAGAGATTGCCCTGAGCACAAACCTCTCCGGTTTGGTTCAATCTCCAAAGCTATCACCGTCGATTCAATCGATCACACCCTTTTGTCTCACTTAGCCAACGATTCTATCGATTCTCATCGAACGCTCTCTCAAAAACTTAAAATCCCGACAACGACCTTGTCTTACAGGATTCAAATGCTCGAATCCCAAGGTCTAATAGCTGGATACTATCATTTGTGTGATTTTAAACCGCTTGGTTTCTTGCCCGTTGTTGCCTTTCTCTACACGTCTGCGCTGAACGCAGAAACACGCTCCCGACTTATAGATTTCTGCAACAAGCACCCCTTAATTGCCTATGTGGACCTCACCGTAGGGCCCTTTTCGGCTCGCGTCTTTCTGAGAGCGCGAACTTATGAAGACGCCCGACTCGCTATGAGCGAGCTCAATGAGTCGTTCTTAAACCAGATTCAGTCAATCCGATTCATGCCTCAACTCCGGTTTTTTCGGCATTCGACTTATCCGTACCGAGCAGGATAGCTTTTCTAAGCTCCGGATCCGAGTTGAACAAAAACTACGCGGTCTTTCAACTGGGGATAGTCCCCCTTTCTCCTCTAATACAGCTTCAGGGTGCCGACCATATCCGGATAAGACAGTTGCTGATTTCCCGGTCATTGTATTTTGTGTCGTGTTCATCTGCTAACTCAACGAACTGACAGTCTTGCCTGTATCTGGCTTTAAAGGCGAGGTGAAGTATTGCGCGATTTGTAAACGCAGCGCCTGACGCAAGTTCATACGGAGCTAAAATGAGCTTTACATTCAAGGGCTTTGCAATGAATGTGACTACATAATCTATAAAGGAATCATAGAATGAATGTATTCCTACTTTTTTAAGTAGTCGCAACTGCGGATTGAGTCCTCGTATGACTAGAGCCGGCTCACCATCTCTAGTTCGAGTATACAGCACAATACTCCCACCCATAAATGAACTAACGACGGTCCCACCCTCGCTAGGCTGTGAGAACGCAACAAATGCCTTATTCGGATGATTGTCGAGGGTCTCGAGTGCACATGTATCACAGACTGCTCCGATTAGACGACTCGGCGCAGCTCTTGTAAGGGAAAACTGTACTGGGATGGCTCCTTTCTTTTTCTGCCCCTGCTTCTGAGTAATAATTGGGAGAAGTTCATCTTGTAGATAGGAGACATCGGTCACCTGTTTAAACACCTTACTATGCAGAGCAGAGGCCGAGTTAACAATCCTCACCCAAGGATAATCGTTAGCTCCCTCGGATAAAATCTCAAGCAGATCTATCCACTTCTCAACATCACCTTTGAGATCCGGATTTTCTACTAGACACCTTCGTCTATCGGCATCAGAGACAATATGAGCATAGAACATTTGCTCAGCGTCTTCCAAACAAAGCGATAGTGAACATTTACTCATTAGCTCAAGTAGTCGGACAGTTCGACCACAAGAACCAGAAGTGTTCGGCGGTTCGTCATCAGCAGCAATAGAAGTGAAACCGTACTTCATTTCAAGCCTACGCAAGATGCTATCTGCCCCCTCCTGGCCTGCCTCAAATAGCCTCGAGCGAGATTCAACAAAACGTTTAAAGTTTATGTGTGACTGCTCTCTGAGCGCTTCGATCCTCCTGCGAAATTCGTCTATAGTTGTGGCCGTGTTTCGCTCAATAGACATATTTTGTGCGGCATAGTTCTGCTCCTGAATTAGTTTGTCAAAGACGGAAGCACACTTACGCGGTGCCTGAAATTGCAACTCTTTCCCGTCTATTGTCGGATTCCACTCCGGCAGAAGAGCCTGAAATACCTTTTCACGGACCGTGTCTGATGAAGCACCGTTTCTATAGAGCCTACAGGCTAGAGCAAACAACTCAAGATCACATTCATTTTCTGGTTGAAAACTATCTGGTCTTAAAACAATTTCCGCGCTGCGGGCGCGAACGTATTCCTTGAACTCCTTGAGAGTGCGGGATTTCACTGGAAGCCTTTCGAAAGCAACATCAGTTGACATTCCGGGCAAGCGGAATCGCTCCCAAA
Source organism: Bdellovibrionota bacterium (assembly GCA_044235305.1). GTDB lineage: Bacteria > Bdellovibrionota_C > UBA2361 > UBA2361 > OMII01 > OMII01. The sequence continues at coordinate 291 of JBIIHY010000429.1, read as the reverse complement.
TCGGGAACTGCTCCCCGTAGTCTAGCTCCAAGAACGCAGCTCGAAAATACAAGAATAGAAATTTTGTTGGGCACGGCATCAAGGTAATAGTTTTAAAATACTCGCCTACTACCATCAGCTCTTGCGATGTGAGTGTTCCACCGCTCGCTTTCTTTTTAATAGTATCGGCAACAGGTGCAAGAGAGGGCTGCGCCGGTAGACCTGTAAAGAAGCCGCCCCACTTTGCCTCGATTCTATGTCGTCTCCGGGCTTCCTGACTTTCGAGGATTCGCGGGAACGCGGGATTTTTTC
>JBIIHY010000093.1:0-9520 GCA_044235305.1 Bdellovibrionota bacterium | reverse complement strand
CTACTGTGCATTCTCCCAACTATAACTCCAACAATCGGGGCTAGTAGGATACAAAGCGGAACAAGAACAAAGTGTGCTCCCGGAATAAATACGCACAGAGCAGCAGCGAGAAGCATTTTGAGAGCAGCCTTTGCACCCCTTTGTATACGAGCCTTGCGGTCGAATTCAAGAATGCACAGCGAGCCTTCCGAAGACAGCTCGGCATACACGGCTGTAACGCTTCGCTCTACTGATTGACTTGGCATCTTCGCTCTCCGATAGGGGTGTATTTCGTACGTTCCTTGCAGCTATACGGTATTTTTCAAGGCGCGTTTGGTCTCTTGGTCATACTAAGGAGCGTTTTTTGATGAGTAAAGAGCTATTCCTGCACAGTGACTCGCAGCACCTCCTCGAGGGAGGTGGTTCCATCTCGTAAGAGTCGAAGAGCCGACCGGCGAAGGGTGGACATGCCGAGTCGGAGCGCTTCTTGTTTGAGTGTTAATGATGAGGCGCCCGAAAGGATCAACTCACGCAGCTCATCAGTGACCTGCATCATTTCATATATCGCCACTCGCCCGCGGTAGCCGGTGTGTGAGCATTTGGAGCAGCCGGTGCCACGGTAAGTCATAAGTGTCTCGCTCTCGCTCTGCGGAACTCCAGCGGTCACGAGGGAGGGTGGTGGAGCTGAGGACTTACACTTACATTCAGGGCAGATTTTACGAACGAGGCGTTGAGCAATAATAAGGTTGATAGACGTTGCAACCAGATAAGGAGCTACTCCCATATTCAAAAGACGGTTAATGGTTGATGGTGCATCATTTGTGTGTAGGGTAGAGAGCACGAGATGTCCCGTCATCGAGGCTTTGATAGCGATCTCTGCTGTTTCAGCATCACGTATCTCGCCCACCATGATAATATCTGGATCTTGTCGCAGAAATGCACGCAAGGCATCGGCAAATGAAAAGTGTATCGCCTCGTTAATCTGTGTCTGATTTATCCCGGGAACGTGGATCTCTACGGGGTCTTCGGCGGTACAGATGTTGGTGGATGTCTTATTTAAGCTCGCCAAGGCAGCATACAGAGTGGTTGTTTTTCCAGACCCTGTTGGTCCTGTAACGAGTACCATTCCATGCGGCTGTGCTATTGCATTCTCAAAAAGTATGCGCTGCTCATTATCGAAACCCAGCCCAGAGATATCGCGATTGTTGAACGAAGTGTCGAGGAGGCGGAGAACAACTTTCTCACCAAAGAGTGTTGGGAGCACGTTCACGCGGAAGTCGGTATCACGTATTCCTACAGAACGAAACTTTAGGCGCCCATCCTGGGGTAAGCGATGCTCTGCGATGTCGAGGTTCGCCATAATCTTTAGACGCGCCGTGATCGCTAATTTGAGTCGTAGGGGAGGGTTCATTATTTCGCACAGCACTCCATCGATGCGAAAGCGGATGCGAAGCCCCTTTTCATATGGCTCAACGTGGATGTCGGAGGCGCGCTTTTTTACGGCATCAACAAGTAATGCGTTCACGAGTTTAACTATAGGGGCATCCTCGGTAGCGCTTGAGATGTCAGAGATCTCTATTTCGGGTGTCGCGCCAGCTTGGCCGCTGGTGCTTTTTTGAACTACATCGCCGATTAAGGATTCGTATGCAGGAGCGCCTTCATAGAATTGCTCGTGTAGTTGATGAATGGCTCGTGAGGTGGCAAGGCGCACACTCAGGTCGAGCCCGGTCATGAACTTGATCTCGCTCAGCGCAGAGATGTTTGACGGGTCGTTTACAGCGATAGTAAGCACACCGTTTGATTGATTAATCGGCATTACGGAGTGTTTTGAGACTAGGGAGAAGGGGAGGAGTTTAACCGCAGTCTCCTCAATGGTGAGTTCGGATGGGTTGGCAACGGGGATGTTGTAGTGTTGTGACAGGGTTGCTAGTAGCTTTGGCTCATCCACTACTCCTAGCTCGATAAGACGGCTGTCAATGGCACCGCCCGAGCTTCTTTGCAGCTCCAGGGCACGCTGGAGCTGTTCTGGCGTTATAACGCCACGTTTAACCAGAATGTCGCCAGTTTTGGACAATCCCATACCCCCAGGGGGTCGGCAGTATGATTGCCAAGCTAAATGGAACCGCGCGATTTTGCTTAATTTTTTGTGCCCCCGCTTATGGACCGCGGACCTTCCAGGTCCGCTTGAGGTATCTATGCCCTCCCTAATGTGAGTAGCCTTGGCCCGTATGGTACCCTTAGAGCTATGTCAAGTATGGCCAGTAGAAGTTCGGGAAGGGGTAGGCAAGGGGTATCGCCACCTCCAGTGGTGCTCCCCAATAATGCGGAGCTAGCTTGCGTTGCAAGAGAGGCGATCGCTGGAATGCATAGGCAAGCCGAGAAAAATTCTCGCCGCGCTTTTACCACCGAGGAGCTGCGAAAAGCAGTGGTCAGCGCCCAGCCGCATAGTTTTTATCAAATTTTTCATACCCTTCGCGGCGGCACAGCACCTCGAACGCCGTTAGGACCTGATTCAGACATCGGTGAGCGTCTAAGGCATGCGATTCTTGATGAATTAGCCAGTAAGGCGCCCACGGTTTAGAGTAACTAACTCGTCGGACGCTATTTTGAGCGATCTGCACGACTGACCTTTTTTCACCACCTTGCTAGGTGTAGGCTACGCTCTGATACTGGTGTTGCAGGAGATGCACTAACTTGGCGAAACGACGCAATAAAAAAGTAGGTGAGCAGAAAGAGATAGTAGCTCGCTCCATGCCAGAAAATCCCGAGGGGGACAGCGCCGCTGTGCCGGTCTTAGAGGGGGAGGTGGTGCTTGAAGATGAGGCGCCAGAAGACCTCGCCGTTACGGAACTTCCCGACGAGGATGTTATCGAGGTATCAGATGAAGAGGACTCTTCAGGTCGTGACTCTGCGCTGGTCCGCTACAGCCCTCTTGATGCGTATCTGGCAGAGATTCGCCGCTTTAGTCCACTAAGCAAGGAAGAGGAGCACGCCGCGGCAGTTACCTACCACCAGACAAAGAGCCCTGAGGCCGCGTACACACTTGTTTCAGGGACGTTGTGGCTGGTTGTAAAGATAGCACGTGAGTATGAGCGTGTGGCGCGTAGCGTTCTTGACCTCATTCAAGAGGGTAACATCGGTTTGATGGAGGCAGTGCGCAACTTTGATCCGTACCGAGGGGTGCGTTTTCCCTCCTACGCAGTTTGGTGGATTCGTGCTTATATCATCCGGTACATCATCGCCAATTGGCGGATGGTAAAGATAGGAACTACGCAGGCCCAGAGGAAGCTTTTCTTCAATTTAAAGAAGGAGAGTGACCGTCTTGAGCGTGAAGGGATCTATCCAACGACCAAGCTTCTTGCCGATAAGCTTCACGTTCGCGAATCTGACGTAGTTGAGATGTCGCAGCGGCTCGGTGGGGCTGATGTTAGTGTAGATGCCCCGCTTCAGGATGACTCTGAGTCTAACCTGCTCTCGCTTTTGCCCAGTGGTATTGAGTCGGTAGAGGACTCGATGGCTAAGAGGCAACTTCACGGCGCTTTACGGCGGGTTGTGCTTGAGTTTGAGGAAGGGCTTTCAGACAAAGAGATGAAGATCTTTTCGGGGCGGGTGCTTGATGAAGAGAAGCGAACGCTGCAGGATTTATCAGATGAGCTTTCGCTAAGTAAGGAACGGGTTCGTCAGATCGAGAATAAGCTACGGGAGAAGCTGCAGGCATTTGTTTTGCAGAACTTGGGGGACGAGCTAGCGGAGTGGATTGAGCAAGAGCAATAGAGATCAGTAGGGGCGAATGAGTTCAGCAGCAAGTAGAAAAGAAGGTTTTGCAGCAAAACAGCGGTCGCACAAGTCAGCGCGGATTATGGTGCTACTGGTCGGGGGAGTTCTATCTGGTGCCCTATTTACGGTAGCGATAGCAGCGCTGTCATTTGTTAGGTCGCGGGGAATAGAGCGAGTACCACCACAGATAATTGTTGAAGAAAAAGGCAAGGTAATATCTTCCAAGGGGGTGAGTTTTCCCCTGAGTGTGCGCGATGACGAATCCGGGCTCGAGCGGATCGTCGTTTGGATTCAACAGAGCGGTAAGGTGACCGAAGTTTTTCGACAGTCGCTCGCTCGCGACAAAGTCTTCAGTACATCTGTTGAGATTGCTCCGAACTCAATAGATCTCTCACCAGGCGAGCTTGTGCTTATTATTGAAGCGACTGATGGTTCAATGTGGCGCAATAAGACGCAGAGAGTCGTCCCGCTCACGATAGACAACGATCCTCCCCGTATCGATATCTTTGCGCGCTCGGAGGCGATCAGTGTGGGTGAAATAGGAGTGGTCGGGTATCGCGTAACAGACGGGTCGGAGTACGCCAGTGGAGTGCATCTGCACTACGCAAAGAACGAAGAAGAGAAATTTGATGGTATTACGGGAAGAGATGTTGATTCTGACCTCAGTGCGCCTGGGGTGTACGTATCGTTTTTTACCGCATCGCGATCTTGTCCCCTAAAAAGCGCTGTGGAGGCAGTAGATCAGGGAGGCAATGTCTCTCAACGGCCGATTGCTGTCGAGTGTAAGTCACCTTCTTTGGCAAAGGGTCATTCGCAGATCGTTTCGTCTCAGGATATTATTCGTCGGGCGGAAGAGCTGGCAGCCGGCGATAGTTCTTGGGGCGAGGCTCTGAGAGCGGAGATCTCGCGATCGAAAGCAGATGGGGCTAAGAAGGAGCGTGCAGCAGCGGTTACTGTTGCTCGATATCTACTCGACACTGCTCGTTCCTCAGATTATGAAGAGGTTGTAAAAGCAACAAGAACATCAATCGGTGGAAGTCGTTCATGGCGTGGCGCCGCGCGCTTCGGCGTGTTCGTACTAAAGGCTGGGTTCGGAGATAGCATCGAATTAGCAGATAGCCAGGGCGTGTTGGCCAAGATGCCGCTGAGGGGGGTCGAAATGGTACCCGCTCAACCGGGATTCTCTGTTGTGTTTGCGCCCTATAGAGGTGTGGTTCGGCTCTCTAGAAAACTGGGGGTTCTTGGCGAAGTGATTGTAGTAGACCATGGTGCAGGTATAAGTTCCTTCTTCTACTCGTTAGAGAGCAGGTACGTTGAGGCGGGCGCCCAAATCGCCGAAGGGCAGCAGATAGGACGTATCGGTGACAGTGGATTTCATTTTTCCAAGGCGCTGCGGATGCAGTTCCTTTTACAGGGGGTTCCGTTTGACCCGGGGATCTTGACCGATATGCAGAGGTTCTATGCAAATATCGAACTGCCGCTTAATGACCTTCGTGCGAAGTTTGGGGTAAGCTCCCCACGTATCCCTAAAGTAATGAAGCCTTAGTGGCCCGGAGAATTCTTGAATGGGAAGGATTTTTATTACCCTTGTATTGTTGTTTGTGGTGGTCGGAGCGGGACTTGTTTTCCAGGCAACGAGGGGTACCAGTTCGTTGGTTCTGATGCCGTCAGAGCTTCTAGCCAAAGCTCCAGGCGGCACTATTTCTAGAATTCGCATAGGTGGAAGGGTGGTTGATCCCATCTCTTATAAGACGGACCCACACATGGTCTTGGAGTTCTCCGTGAAGGACCCCAAGGGGACTGAGCAAGTGGTTCCCGTAGTGTATCTGGGCCTTAAGCCCGATATGTTCGCGGCAGGTAGAGACGTTCTTATCGACGGAGATTACGTCGATGGCGTAATAAAGGCAGCAAAACTTCAAACTCAGTGCCCCTCAAAGTATGAACCGGTGGCTCCGGGGGCAGCCCCTGCTTCCCAATCCTGATGCGAGGGCGTATAACCCTCTCGTAAAGTTGTCACAAGAGGAGTCGTCGTGGTTGAGTTCGGGCATTTCGCTCTCTGTGTTGCATGGTTGCTGGCACTAATTGCCACCGTCGGTGGTGTTGTAGTTGGTTTAAAAAAGCAATCCTCCACCGGTGCTCATGTGGAGTCGTTGCGGCGATCAACTATAGTTGTTGCGCTTGCATTGTTCTGTGCGCTCGCTGGATTGGGCTACGGTTTCGTTACTAATGACTACGCAGTTCAGTATGTCTGGCAGTATTCCAATCGTGCCATGCCGTGGATCTACAAGATCACTGCTATCTGGGGGGGCATGGACGGCTCGATGTTGCTGTGGTGCTTTCTTGTGGCACTCTTCTCGGCGTCTGTTGCCTTAAGCTCTTCGCGGTGCTCACGCTCGCTACTACCCTGGCTCTTTAGTTTTCTAAATTCCTCAACGCTCTTTTTTACAACCATTACGCTCTTCTTCACGAATCCATTTCGTTATCTAAAAACGCCAACGGTGATGCCTGATGGCAACGGACTTAATCCCTTGCTGCAGAATGAGTATATGGCGATTCACCCTCCGATGCTCTATCTCGGATTTACTGGCTTAGCTGTGCCCTACGCATTTTGCATGGCGGCTCTGGCCTCAGGTCAGACCTCAAACGATTGGATACGACTGACGCGTCGGTGGACCCTTATAGCCTGGACCTTCCTTACAGCCGGTATCGTTTTGGGTGGTCACTGGGCCTACCTTGAGCTTGGCTGGGGTGGTTTTTGGGCATGGGACCCGGTTGAAAATGCATCTTTCCTGCCGTGGCTCACAGCCACAGCGTTCCTCCACTCAGTGATGGTGCAGGAGCGTAAGGGGATGCTTAAGATCTGGAACATATCGCTGGTGGTGTTGACCTATGCGCTGACAGTGTTTGGTACGTTCTTGACGCGCTCTGGTATCGTTCAGAGTGTGCACGCGTTTGCCTCGACAGATATCGGATGGATGTTCCTGGTGTACCTGGGGGCGCTGATGACCTTAGCCGCGGTGCTTGTTGTGTTTAGGAGAAATGAGCTTAAACCCGAGCGGGCTATAGAGTCAGTATTATCTCGTGAGGCGGTGTTTTTGCTAAATAACCTCGTGTTGCTGAGTATCTGCTTCGCAGTGCTATGGGGAGTTATGTTTCCGGTCTTTTCGGAGGCGTTTACGGGAGTTAAGCAGACTGTTGGCATTCCGTTCTTTAACGCTGTTAACGTTCCCCTCTTTCTGTTGCTTGTGTTTCTGATGGGGGTTGGGCCGATGATCGCTTGGCGGCGGTCGTCACTTAAGAACCTGTTGCGTACCTTTTCAGTGCCGTTTGGTGGTGCCTTTGTGGTGGCCGTATCGTTGGTATGGGCGGGCATCACCGAGTTTTGGCCGCTCCTGTCCTTCTCGATCTGCTTCTTTGTTATAATGACAATACTCTCAGAGCTGAGTCGCGGACTCAGCTCTCAAGCTGCTGCAACTGCTTCGGCGGCTTATTCACCAGCTACAGTTCTTACGCTTTTTCGGCGGCATCGAATTAAGTACGGCGCTCACGTCATTCACTTCGGTGTTGTAGTGATGACGATCGCCATCACGGCCTCGATGGCATTTAAGACCGAGAAGGAATTTACCTTGGCTCCTAACGAGCGTTTTTCGGTTGGTCGCTTCTCGCTAGAGCTTCAAGAGTTTCACGAGGAGAATAACGAAAACTACCAAGCTATTCAGGCGCACGTTGCTCTGCGTTCAGGGGGTAGTGAATCAGTGGAGCATGTTCTCGTTCCTGAGCTTCGCTTCTACCCGAAGAACAAAGAGACAACTACTGAGGTTGCTCTGCGAATGGGAAGTCGTGAGGATGTATACCTCGTATTAGCAGGGCTTGATGAGACGGGGTCAAAAGCCTCAATGAAGATCTTTATTAATCCGTTCCAGATCTGGCTCTGGTACGGTGCGATTATTATGATAGTCGGAAGCATGATTGTGATTGTTCCGGTTGCTCGCAGTGTGTCTAGTGTTAAATCAACGACAGGGAGTGTAACACAGTCGATATGAATATCTGGATAGTTGCATCAGCGGTGTTATCGATCCTTATCGCTTGGTATGTGGGAAGACCACTCTTTGATCCGATTATGGCGAGCGGTGCAGTACGTGATGGCGATAGATCGTACGGCGCATTGCTTGACCGCAAAGAGCGCGCTCTTCGTGCATTGAAGGATCTTGAACTCGATTTTGCCATGGGTAAAGTAAGTGAAGAGGACTTCGAAACAGCAAAGAGCACCTTAACCATAGAGGCGACGGCAATACTCGATGAATTGTCTAAGCACGCCACACACTGAGAATACGCTTGAGCTCAAGGGGGTATCAAAATCTTTCGGGGCAGTTTCGGTGCTCCGTAAAGTATCGTTGCAGTTCTCGGCGGGAGAAAAGGTTTTGCTCCTGGGTGCCAATGGCGCAGGAAAGTCTACTCTGTTGCGAATCATCTCGGGGCTCTCACGTGCAGATTCAGGAACCGTCATGCTCTCTCGTCAGGGTCGGATAGCCTTCTTCTCGCATCATCTATTCCTGTACCCGCGACTTACTATTCAGGAAAATTTAGCTCTTTTCGCTTCTCTGCACGGGAGTGCGCTTGATACTACAGAAGTTATCGCCTCCTGGGGGCTCAAAGAGGCGTCATCAACAGTTGTCTCAAGTCTATCAAAAGGTAACCAGGCCCGCGTGGCTCTGGCGCGCACATTTTTAGTTCCTGCTCCAGTGATACTCCTTGATGAACCAACGAGCAATCTCGATGAGCGTGGCTCGGCGCAGCTACTCGCTGCAATCGAATCAAAGGGCGCCTGTGGTGGCGCTCCTTCAGTGGTTATAGTTGCTACTCACGACCTCCATCGTTTAGGTGGTTGGGCAAATCGAATAATAGTCATGGCCAACGGGACGGTGCTCTCAGATTCTGGTGTTGGCGCGTCGCGAGAAACTCTTGAGCACGTTATTCAAACCTATCGGGAGAGCAATAGATGATAGGCTGGATAAGGGTATGTTTCATTTTGTTACATAAGGAGCTGCGGCTTGAGCTGCGCGCGCGCGAGTTGATTACGCTGCTTGTGTGTCAGGGGCTCCTGCTTGCGGCGTTACTTGGAGCGGGTGTTAGCTCAGCAATTCTTGATGCTCCCACCACGAAGAAGATATTCCCTATGCTTCTATGGTTAGTATTTCTCTTCTCAGCAACCGGATCGATGGTTCGGTCAAACGAGTATGAGCTTGAAGGGCGTGGTTTTGAAGGGCTGCTTCTAGCAGGAGTTTCAGGGGCTCAGATGTATGTCGCAAAAGTTTTTGTGGCGGCACTCCTGTTTTTTCTTAACTTCTTACTCCTTCTTGCCTTCGTTTCGGTCGCCCTTGACCAGGATATTTCAGCTATTGTGCTTGGATTGGGAGGTGTCGGGGCGCTCTCTTCTGTCTGTATGGGGTCACTACTTGTAGTGCTCTCGGCAATTGCCAGTACTGCCCGCCTCAAGGGGGTCTTGCTACCCCTTATTAGCCTGCCGCTTCTCTTTCCTCTCTACTTTATAGGGGTGGAGATGACAACTGAGCTGGTGTTGCGCGGAGTGCTTGATCTTGCCGGTATCTGGCCGACTTTGTTGGTGTGTGCGACTGCAATCTACTTTTTGATAGGTATAAACCTCTTTGAAGAGGCGTGCCGCGAGTAGGGGTGTATTGTAACTGGACGCTAGGGGTTGCTATAGTCCCACGACACCGCAGGAGCAGATAAGTACTACTCCTCA
>JBIIHY010000092.1:0-9524 GCA_044235305.1 Bdellovibrionota bacterium | reverse complement strand
CTGGGCTAATTCGTGCCCTTGGGGGAGTTGTCGATGGGGTGGGAGAGGCTGTTCAAGCTTTAGAGGCGGTGCAGCACTCTCACTACTCTACCGTAGTAATCGACGAGTACGTTGGTGGTTTGAGCGCTGATGAAGTTGCACAGATGATGAGAGCGCAGCCTGGCGCTCAAGCAGCTCGATTCGTGGTTACTGGAGAGGGAGCAAGCGATGGTGCTCTTGAGCCGAAATCATCATTACGCTGCACGCTTGAGAAGCCATTTGATTCGAGGACTTTGGTGGCGTCACTACTCGCACGAGAGTGAAGGGGAATTGGGGGAGGTATGTTTTCTGAAGGATTGATGAGTCAACTCGATGGAGAAGTCGTCAGCGTCATTCTCTTTGGATCGCTTTCTTTTGTCGCATTCGTTCTTACGTTGCGATGGGTCGTTATTCGTGGCTTTGGTTTCTCGAGTATTATGGGTGCGGTGCACTCCTACAAAGATGCATGCCAAGCAGCGAATGGTTTTATCGATAAGCTAAATCGTGTTCGCAAAAAGATATCACTCCTTGAACCTTATACGAGTGAATATGTGCACGTATTCCAATCAACAGGATGGGTTCAGATTATAGCTCTTTTTGAGTCACTTGAGCTGGTTGAGATAGAGCTTGATAGTCGGATTAAGTCCCGGGACTACGATGGTGCTGTAGATCTTGCGCGGTTTCTTTGCTCGCAAGATCCCGCTGTTGCTGACGAATTTATAAACAGCGAGGGATTTAAGTTTGTCTCTCTCGTCATGTGGGAGAGGCAGCTGCTTGAGCATTTAACAGAACTGCTCGATGAGCTTCAGAAAGCCGCTGAGACCATGGCTGGAATAGGCGTAGTGCGCAAGCGTGATAGGGCGCCAACTCTCATTACAGTGGAGGCTATCCGGCGGGAGGTCTTATCGATGAAAGCAGAGCTGGACGAGCAGGCACGTCCCTAGTGCTATACACCAGGGCGCTTCCCAGCAAGCTCCTTCGCTACAAGAGCAGCCATGATCTCTGAGGTGCCTCCGCCTATCGGCATAAGTCGTAGGTCTCGCCACCACCGTTCTGGGAGATACTCGGTTGTATACCCGTAGCCACCGTGTATCTGAATAGCCTTGTCTGCTATCCATACTGCATCGTCACACACCATCCGTTTGGCAGCAGCCACAAGGCCACGACACTCAATACCTGCATTTATCGCCGTAAGCGCCTCTCGAGCAATCGCCTCGCCGAGCAGTATCTTGCGGTTCATCTCCTGCAAGTAGTTCGCTACGGCGCTGATTGCAGTGAGTGGTTTACCAAAGGCGTGCCTGGTCTCTGCATAGCGCAGGGATGCTTCGTGGCACACGCGAGCGCCAGCGAGTGAGGTGAGAGTGAGCATCAGCCGTTCCCAGCTCAGGTTCTTGGAGGCTTGAATCCAACCGTCTCCCACTGCGCCGAGAACGCACGAATCGTCCACTTCTACATCTTCAAACACGAGCTCTGCCGTATCTGACGCGTGCCATCCAAGCTTTGAAAGGGTCTTTGAGACCGAGAATCCCTTCGTTTTCGTATCGACTACAAAGGTTGTGAAGCCGTGGTATCCTGCGGACGGATCTGTTTTGGTCAATACGAGGATGAAGTCCGCTCGTGCGCCGTTGGTGATAAACGTCTTAGCACCATTGATAACCCAGCGGTCGCCTTTGCGAACGGCGCGGGTAGTGATGCGCGCAAGGTCACTTCCAGCTCCGGGCTCGGTGAATGCGTAAGCCCCGATAGCCTCACCTTTCACTGCTGATGGTAGCCACCGTGCCTTTGCTTCAGGTGTTCCATACTTTTCAAGGGCGTGGCTGATAACGAGAGCGTGCATATTCACAGCTACCGTGAATCCCACCGATGGAAGCTCGCCGAATGCTTCGCACCAGGCTCCTGCCATTGAGTAGTCACCTCCAACTCCGCCGTACTCCTCTGAGATGAGGATACCTAAGAACCCTTGGCTCCCCATGGTGCGAAAAATATCACTAGGAAAAGAGCCGCTCTTCTCCCAGTGGTCTATGTGAGGGGCTATTTCAGCAGTTACGAAGCGTGAGACAGATTCAACAAAAGACTCATGGTTGGCGTAGTAGGGGAGTACCCTCATTGAAGCCTCTCAGCGATAACCTCTGCTATATCCCGAACGTCGAGGTTGTTCTCGTTATTAGTCAATTTTACACCATCTTCCATCATCTGCATGCAAAAAGGACATGCAGTCGCTACTGTGCTGGCTCCCGTGGCAGCAGCCTCCTCAGCGCGAATCGAGTTAACCCGCTCTCCTAACTTGAGATCCATCCAGAAATGGCCCCCACCAGCGCCACAGCAGAGCCCCTTCTCTTTATTTCGTTCCATCTCCAGGATACGTAATCCCTTTACGGAGCGGAGGGATGACCGTGGGGCATCGTACTCATCGTTGTAGCGGCCGAGGTAGCACGGATCGTGAAAAGTTACATCCTTCAGGTCGCCATCGGTCAGGCTAAGCTTCTGCTCAGCGAGGAGCCGCTTGAGCAATACTGAGTGATGGATAATTTCAGGCTGCTCTCCGTCCGCAAGGTTACCAAATTGTGGGTATTCGTTTTTGATGGTGTTAAAGCAGTGCGGACAATTAGCGACCAGGTACCGGAACGAAACAGATTTAAGGAGTTCTATGTTTTGCTTCGCAAGGGTCTGGAAGAGGTTCTCTTCGCCTAATCGTCGCGCTGGATCTCCTGTGCATCCTTCCATCGTTCCGAGAATTCCAAACGAGAGGCCTGCTCGTTGCATGATCTTTACCAGCGAGCGGGCGATCTTCTGTTTGCGAGGGTCAAACGCTGAAACGCACCCTACCCAGTAGAGGTAGTCTACCTTATCTCCTGCTTGGAGTAGTGGTACATCGAGACCAGCGATCCACTTCGTGCGATCCTCAGGAGGGCCATACGGATTCGCCCGACTCTCAAGAGAGCGTAGGGTTGCTTGGGCTTCGTGAGGAATCTGCCCTTGCATCAGAGTCATGTTGCGTCTATTGCCCACGATGTGATCGACGTGATTGATTCCAACCGGACACGCTTCAACACACGCCATGCATGTGTTGCAGCTCCAGAAGACATTTGGATCAAACACATCGCCTGAGAGTAAGGCATCAGCACTCGCCCCGACTGTTGAGACAGCGCTGTGGACTGGTTCACTGGCGGCGCGCCTAAAACCATCGAGGGCATAACCGCCCTCTGATGTAGGGGTCAGTCCATCGAAGGGGAGCATGACAGAGCGCGAAAGCGCAGTATCAAGCGCCACAGCGGGTTGTGGCAGGTTAGATGTGTTTAGGCTCCCTTGTGCATGAAGTGCCCGAACGTGATTGCGCGTATCAAGAATGACCCACTTCGGTGATAGTGGCTTGCCAGAGAGGTATGCTGGGCAAACCTCTTGGCACCGTCCGCACGCAGTGCAGGCATCAAGATCGAGCAGGTTTTTCCAGGTGTAGTCCTTGATGGTGCCAAGACCGAGAGAAAACTCTTCTCCGGCCTCAACCATTTTCTCGATGTCGCCAATGAAAGGGAGTGCACCCTTGGGTCGATCCGTTCCTGCAAAGAAAAGATTAAGGGGGCTAGAGATCATGTGAAAGAATTTTGTGTAGGGGAAGAGTGCGATGAAAGCGTAAACAGTGAGGGTATGAAACCACCACATCACAAAGTGAGACGTTCGCGTCTGGCTTTCAGTGAGAAACCAGACAGATTTTGCAAAGAGCAATCCAACAGGGGAGTAGAGCGCCCACGGATCGTTAGTGGCGTGAATCCGTAACCCCTCAAGCGCAAATCCTTGCACGCAGAGCACCGCAAGAAAAATAAGGATCAGGGCTTCGTTGCGTGAGTTGTGTACTGCATCAGCCTGTTCGATGAAACGTCGATAGCCGAACCACAGCACTCCGCCCAGCAAAAGTAGACCGAAGACGTCGCTAAAAATTGTCAGGTAGAGGTAGAAATCTCCCTGGTATATTTCTATTCCCAGGTCGTGGTGGATAAAGACCATCGTTGTAGTAAAGGTAAGAACTAGGAATCCGAAGTACACCAGCAGGTGCGCGATTGCCGAGCCGCTCTTTCCCCGACTTACCTTCTTCTGCAGGAAACCACACCGAATGAGGTCGTCGACGCGACTACTCCACCGTCCGAGGTATTCCGCGGCAGGCTTCCCTCCGATCCAGAGCTCCGCTCGACGGACGACGCCGTTTAGTCCAATTAAAACCGATACCAACAGCAGCCCATAGAGGGCTATTACGTTTGGCAGGGTGTTGAGATTCCACATTATTTCGCGAGTTGGTGTCATAGGGCGTAGGGTAATAGTAATAGTGGTAGCTCCGCTAGACTTATTACTTCGTTGTTAACTAATTGAACGCAGGTTGTTGATCCAGCGTTGGCGGGGCCTGCGTAAGATTATGCCGGGCATACTCTTAATTGTCACCTAACTGACTGATATGGCATGGTTTATTTTTTAAGTGCAGGTGGTCGTTGACACCACCCCCGGTGGTCCCGCAATAATAAACGGATACGTATGGGCGAGCCTCCCTCAGTTAACATCCTTTCAAGTTCTCAGATTGTCTGTAGTAGCGGTCACGCTCCTCTTCTTGCAACGTGCACCGTTCAGGCTCGTTAGTTTTCTATTATGTCAAACCTTCCCACCAGCTTCCTTGAGCTTATAACTGCCGCCGTTCCGCTCCTCGTGTGGGCCGGGGTGTATATCTTCTTCATCGTTGCTTCGCTTGGGGTTGCACGGAGTCGTTTGGCGCGGCTTGAGGAGATGCGCGAGGATTCTGTATCGGGTGCTGCGTACGCGCTTGATATAGTTGCGAAGTCAGAAGGGTATCTCCTCTGCTCTCAGGTCGGAAGATTTATTTCGGCGCTCGCAGCGGGGTACTCGTTGGCATCGATGTCTTCGGATGTTTCTCGCTTTTTTGCGCATCAGGGTTTGCAGTTCGGTACTGCCTACGCTTCATTATTGCTTCTGGTTATAGCAGTTGCTTTTGCTGCCCTTACACTTGTTTCGGTGCAGGTGGCAAAAACGTTTTCCCTCCAACATCCAGAGCAGTGCCTCTGTTCAGTTGCCGTGCCACTGCGACTCGCCTATGCGGTATTTGGTCCAGTTCTCGCGTTGATTCATCGAATGGTAATGGGGGTGCTGGGGCGATTTGGCGTCCGGCCAAGCAACGAACGTGAAATGCTTCTTTCGACTGATGAACTCGGAGAAATAGTAAAGATTAGCTCTGAAAGTGGCGCGATTGAAAAGAGCGAGCAGGAGCTGCTGGAGGGCGTGGTTGAGCTCTCTGAGCAGGTGGCGCGAGATATTATGACCCCGCGCAAAGATGTGGTGTGGATTAACGGCTCAGCCTCAACGACTGATCTTGTACGGGTTCTCACATCAGAAGCGGTGTCACGCGTGCTTGTGTGTGGCAATGAACTTGATGAGGTTCGTGGTGTCGTTATTGCGCGAGACCTTATCCGCTTCGTCGGCCAACAGGTCGATGTAAATGCGTGGAAGAGTTTCATCCGCCCCGCATTCTTTGTGCCGAACACTAAACCAGTGGATGAGCTGTTAGTCGAGTTGCGTGAGAAAGGTGTGCACCTTGCGGTGGTGCTTGATGAGCACGGCAGCGTTGACGGAATTGTGACGCTTGAGGACCTAGTAGAAGAGATAGTTGGTGAGATCTTTGACGAGTTTGATTCACCGCATGACCAACCCTCGGTTGTTGTCAGAGAGGAAGATGGGGCGCTCCTCGTAGATGGTGCTGTCCCCATATCTACTTTGCAGGAAGAATACGGAGTTGTTACTCCCGAAGGCGAGTATAGTACTGTGGCAGGATTTGTAATGGCTCACCTTGGGCACCTTCCTTATGAGGGAGAGGAGTTCACCGAAGGGGCTCATCGTTACAAAATACTGCAGGTTCAACGCCAGGCAGTTGTTAGGGTGTCCGTTATTCGCTTCGCCCCTGGTGAGACAACGGGGGCTGGTGCCCATGAAGCCGATGAAGAGGCTGGGGAATCTGTCTCTATACCTTTGGCGCGAGTATCCCGTTAATTAACTCAGACGACACCCATGGAGCGCTTTTTTGCCGCCCAGGAAGATACTGTAAAAAGTCCTCATAAACCGTCGTTTGTGCGGCGATTTAGCCTAAGCTTCTAGTTGTTATCTTTCAAAGGTCTGACCATATGGCAGCAGAGCCACCTGTTTCCCCTGAAAATTCGCATCAGTTGCCACAAGCGGCGAGTGCTGAAGGCGATGGTAAGGTCAAGGCTTCGGAGGAACGGGCTGCCCCGGGAGCCGTTTCGGCTCCGTCGTTAGAGACCCCGCGGGTTGAAGTAAGTGCTGCTACCATAACTCGCATGATGGGAATCGCATCGGCCAATGACCTGCGCTTGCTCGAGGGTAGGCTAGACGTGTTGACCTCTAAAGTTGCAGGCCTTGTCGCTAAGGTTGAACGGGTGCTGTCTATGTTCAATGGTCTTCCCACCTCTTCCGATATGGATCGCCTGGAGCTCCAGGTGGGTACGGTGAAGTCGATGGTGCGTGAGCTTACTGAGGGTTTGGAAAGTGTCGTAAAGGTAGGAGGCGGAACTGAAAGAAAGGTAGCAGAAGAGCAGTCAAAGAAGATTCGAGACGGTATTAAGAGCAATCAAGATTAATTCACGCGACACAGGAAGAAATAGATATGAAGAAAGAGAGAGAGCAGGAGATCGTTACGGTAAACATAAATGGTGTGTCGCCCCTGCTTGACCAGGTAGAGAAAACGAAGCCGCGCAGCAAAAGTTACGTGATGGATTTGCGCGTCCACAGCCCGGCAACTATTGGGTACTCAGGTTTTAGTGGACTCGACTCCGCTCCTGCGATCGTGCGACTCGCTAAAGTAAAAGGACTCGATGTGATCGCTATTACTGATCTTTTTAGCGCTGACTTCGTGGACCGTATGGTTTCAGCTGCCAAAGGTAGTGCACTCACTGTTATTCCTGGTGTGGGCATCCGCTGCCGCGTGGGCGGATGTAACGATGTGATCCTTTCGTGTCTGTTTTCAGAGGACACCGATGCTGAATGCATTCGGGGCTTCCTCAGAGATCTATGTGTCCCCATGGCTGGAATCGATCGAGAAACTTACGTGGTTTCCAAAACACTCGATGAAATCCTGCATATCCTTGAACGGTACCAGGGAATAGCGATTCCCAGCCGGCTGGATAAAACCCCATATCGCTCTGCTGTTATCCCTGAGCTTGTGGAAACGTATGGGTTTAGGGCCTTTGATCTGGCGTATGCAGACACAGCTTCGACGTTTAAGAAGCGCTGGCCTAAGACTTCCTTCAAGCTCTTCTCGTTCTCAGATGCAAACGCCCTGGCCCAGATCGGTAGCCGTATAGCCACCGTTAAGCTCGTGGCACCGGGCTTTGACGGGATTCGGCAGGTTGTGGCTCGTGAGGGAGCGGCGCTGTCGGCGTGAGAAGAAGCCCAGACTTATTCATGGTTCTTACGTGCACTTGATCGTGCGCGTGAACGTGAGCGTACCCGAAAGGGATTGCAGTACTACTGTTGGTTTATTCACCCACGTACCTACCTACATCCCCGCTGACGAACACCAGAGCGGAGAACTCCTGCTCTCTAGCGTTGTTTATAGCGATGTTGAGCGCGCGCGAGTTCATGTTTTCGGGTACGTTCACGTCCGGAAAGGCCAGTTCTACCCACTGCATTCCACGAAGAGCCTTGAAGAAAAACAACTCGCCCAGGGTTTATCTCCGGACACCCCCTTGCAAGCTTGCCTCGCAGGCTCCAAGATACCGCGATGACCTTCTGGTTGGTAAAAACGGAGCCTGACGTATACTCTATTGGCGATCTGCAGCGCGACGGCTCGACTGAGTGGACAGGCGTACGCAACTATCAGGCGCGTAACTTTCTGCAGGCTATGCAGCGGGGCGATAAGGTGCTCATTTATCACTCCAATGCTGAGCCACCAGGGGCAGTGGGAATAGGGGTTGTTGCGCGTTTAGCTGAACCAGACACGACACAGTTTGATAAGAAGAGTGAGTACTTCGACCCTAAGGCGAGCAAAGAGAAGCCGCGCTGGTTCGCGCCGGTCATTGCATTTGAGCGAGAGTTTAGCCGTATGGTGACCCTTGATGAGCTGCGTAAACAGAAGGCGCTTGATGGGTTGCTCTTGCTGCAGCGGGGAACGCGACTGAGCGTTATTCCGGTTGAAGAGAAGCATTTTAAAGAGATCGTTGAGTGCGCTCGCAAGGGTGCAGGGAAAAAGTAACCTGCGTAGGAGTATCCAGTAGTGGTTAACAAAATTACAATTAAGTCAGCAGAAGAGGTGGCCTTGATGCGCGAGGCGTGTCAGGTAACAGCGACTATTCTCGATGAGGTCGGGGATATCATCCGACCAGGCATGAGCACCGAGGAGATAAATACTTTTGTGCATCGACGGACGACCGAGATGGGAGCGATTCCGTCTCCCTTGAATTACAAAGGGTTCC
Organism: Bdellovibrionota bacterium; assembly: GCA_044235305.1. Taxonomy (GTDB): domain Bacteria; phylum Bdellovibrionota_C; class UBA2361; order UBA2361; family OMII01; genus OMII01. The sequence goes on along the minus strand of JBIIHY010000092.1, from coordinate 1,026 downwards.
CTAAGTCGGTCTGCATTTCGCCAAACGATGTAATCTGTCACGGTATCCCTGCACCATTTGTGATTCTCAATAAGGGTGACATTGTGAACGTCGATGTGACCTCGTACAAAAACGGCTTTCATGGGGATTCTAGTCGGATGTATTTCGTTGGGGGAGAGGAGTCGAGTTCGCCGCAGAATCGTGAGCTGGTGCACGTTACGCGCGAGGCTCTCTTTGCGGGTATACGGGAGGTAAAACCGGGCAACCGAATTGGCGATATCGGCGCTGCAATACAGGAGTTTATCCGTAGCACCGGAAAAGCCTACGGCATCGTCCGAGAGTACACAGGACACGGACTCGGACGGGAGTTCCATGAAGCTCCGCAGGTTGTGCACGTTGGTAAGCGGGGCGCTGGTGAGGTCATGAAGCCAGGAATGACTTTTACGATTGAACCGATGATTAACATAGGCTCGTACAAGACAGCGCTCTCAAAGGTAGACGGCTGGACCGTGCGCACTGTTGACGGCTCAATGTCTGCTCAGTGGGAGCACACTATCCTTGTGACTGATACCGGGTACGACATTATGACTGCAAGTCCTCGAGGGTTGTTCTAGCCCGCATTTTGCATGAAGCCAGCAACTGCGAGCGCCGATAATGGCGCTCTCGCTACGCAGTTTCATGCAAAAAGCGAGCTAGGGTTGTCTAAAATCGCCCTTTTGCTGAGCTATTCACAACCCTGCTAGTCTTAATCCTCTGAGTCCTCGGTCTCTCGAATAATCGCAAACCGCTGCATCCCTTGTGACTCGACTACTAACCGGATGCCTTTTGACACAGAAGCTTTCTTCATCGCTGATTTAAAATCTTCGATCGTCAATACCTCGGCCCCGTTGATGCTTACGATAACGTCCCCAGGTTGTAGTTCGGCGCGCGCCGCTAGCCCCATGGGGTCAACTTCGGTGATGACGACTCCACTTGCTCTACTTGTCCGTGGACGTCGCTGTGTACTGCTGTCAAACTCATCAACCGTTAGTCCAAGCTCTTCGTTGG
>JBIIHY010000091.1:0-9540 GCA_044235305.1 Bdellovibrionota bacterium | reverse complement strand
CACTCCGTTTGTTCTCGATATTGTTGATGAATCAAACGACGGTCAGAGGTTGGTTATAAAGGGACGACTGAGTGCGAAGGAAAAGTGGTCGGCCGATGAGGTGGTACTGAGACTAACAGCCATTGATGATAACGGTAGTCAGCGAACCTTGCGTAATAAAATGAGTGAGCTTCTTCCGGATCTGAAGGTACTAGAGCCGGATCGACCTGCTGATTTCACCGTAGCACTCGCTTCGCCAGGTTTGTCCAATTATCAACTTGAAGTGCTGTGGGGAGCGGAGGCCAAGGGCGCCTCTTCTGCTGTGACTCCTTCAGCTAACAGCCAGCCAATTCCGACAGCTCCACCCACCGGTCAGGAGCTCGTTTTGCGTGGTTTAGAGGTTCATCGGCTACCCGACCCGAGCTGTGCGTCGCCCGATGAATGTAGGGTCAAGTTCACGATAACAGGAGAGTTTTTTAACTCTGGCCGAGCAACGATTGCCGGGGTTTCTCTACTAACTGGATTTTCGGACGCCGATAAACTTGATTTGCAGGATCAAATTCTTGAGAATGAGCGCAGAGTTGAGATCCAGAACATGAAGTTGGCACCTGGGGGGATTAAGCCGTTTAGGATGGCGCTCGAAACGAGCGTCACTCCGGCTTTGCAGATGGCTCCCCGGCCAGTCATCCGCATAGTCTCTGTCAAAACCGAATAGCGGTTTGTCTGCTCTAACAGATTCAGCGCCAACTATAGTGCGCGAAGAGAGAATTACAATGTCTCAGAATGTAGGCGAACATACAGCATCGTCCAGGGAAGAGAAGAAGGGCGTATACATCCGTACCTACGGTTGTCAGATGAATGAGTACGATACTCAGAAGCTCTATAAAATCCTGGAGCACGAGTACGTTCCGGTGGACACACCAGAGAAGGCTGAGCTAGTTCTCATAAATACATGCAGTGTCCGCGAGAAGCCCGAGCAGAAGCTTTACAGTGTCTTGGGCGAGATGAAAGAGATTAAGCAACATAAACCCGAGATGTTAGTGGGAGTGTGTGGCTGTGTTGCTCAACAGGAGGGGGAGAAGATAGTAAAGCGCGGGACAGGCGTTGATTTCGTCTTCGGTACCCATAACCTATCGCTTGTCCCATCGCTGATACAGCTTCGCAAAAATGGTGCCCCACCGCAGGTAGCCGTGAACTACCGCGAGGAGTGGGAGGAATTGCCATTAGGTTTTGCCGATGTCGATCTAAGTCGTAACGGGCAGAAGCAACACGTCACTGCGTTCATCTCAATAAGTCGCGGTTGCAACAAGAATTGTACGTACTGCATCGTTCCTACGACTCGTGGGCCAGAGGTGTCGCGCGCCATGAGTGAGATCGAAACCGAGGTAAAGATAGCAGTCCATCGCGGTAGTAAAGAGATAGTGCTCTTGGGTCAGACAGTTAATTCATATGGCCTAGACCTCTCTCCTCGCGTGTCATTTGTTAAGCTCTTGGAGCGAATAGCAGCGATTCCAGGCGTAGAGCGTATTCGGTTTACTAGTCCACATCCTCAGGAGATTCGCAGAGATTTTATCGAATTTGTGTCGACTTGTCCGAAGATGGCTCGGCATGTCCATATGCCACTACAGTCAGGGAGTGATCGCATTCTGCGGCTCATGAATCGAAACTACCGTCGCTCGAAGTATCTCAACATCATTGAGGCTCTCAAGTCTCGTGTGCCAGATATCGCTGTCACCACGGATATAATCGTTGGGTTCCCGGGAGAGACAGAGGAGGATTTCCAGCAGACCCTTGAGGTGATGGATATCATTCAGTTTGATCAGAGCTATTCGTACGCATTTTCAGCTCGTCCCGGAACGGCAGCCGCGTCCATGCAAGAGTTTTTGACGCAAGAAGAGAAACTCGAGCGTCTGCAGGTGCTGCTAAAGCACCAGGAGCAGATCATGTCTAAACGCCTCGATGGGTGGGTGGGGCGTGAGGTAGAGGTCCTCGTGGATGGTCGAAACAGACTTGATGAGGCGTGCTTACAGGGACGAATTTCACAAAATTTCACTTTTAATTTTACCGAGTCGCTCGATGAGCGTGGTATCGCGTTGGGCAGCCTGGTGCGTGCCAAAGTGCTCGGACGGAAGCGCTTTACCCTCTTCGGCGCTTTGGCAGGGTAACGGCCACCTTTTTCTCAGCATAGACGTACCAATTTCCGGCGTGATACCATACGAAGAGACGGGGAATATCCGGTTAGGTAAGGTTGCTATGGGAAACGAGACAGCGGTAGAGATGTTTGTTGGAGGTTTGGTTCTCGATCCGAGCACCCAGGCACCGATAGTCGTGTTAAAGGATGCCACTGGCGATGTCACTCTCCCGATATGGATCGGCATAGCGGAGGCAACCTCGATTGCTAGTGCCATCAAGCAAGTCGCAATGCCGCGACCGCTGACACACGACCTCTTTCACGACCTGCTCCTGGAGCTCGGAGTGACCGTGCAGAGGGTGGTAATTACAGAATTAAAGGATTCTACCTATTATTCAGAGTTAGTGCTCGGCCAGGGAGATCGAGTGTTTTTACTCGACTCAAGGCCAAGTGATGCAATTGCAATGGCTCTTAGAGCGCACGCTCCTATATATGTAACGCATCAGGTTCTCGACCAAGCCAAGATCGCGTTTGCCGGTAATCCACCACCGCCTATATCCGGGGCGCAGCCTCAGGAGGCGGCCCAGTCTGGTGCAACTGAGGAGGAAGCTGGGGAAGAACAGACCCAACCAGAGGATTCTTCAAAAGACTTCAAAGGTATCGATAAAGATAAGTGGCAGGAGATCCTCGACCAGCTCGATGCTGAGGACTTTAAATATAAGATGTAGTTCGCCACCGAGTGGTCTCGTATCATACTCATACCTGTACAATATCTCTGGCCTCTGTTAGGAAAGGTGGAGTTTGCAAACGAGGAGCTAGTAGATTGTGACTAACGTTGTGAGTCCTGATACCAAGACCGTACCAGCAGAGCAGCCTGTTAAGGCTAGCCGGAATATCTTTGAAGACCCAGCGATAGCGGCAGCCGCTCAGAACGATCCCTTCGTACGATTCGTCATAAAGCACGGAAAAACCATCCTCGTATCTCTCATAGCGTTGGCGCTCGGCATGATAGCCGTCAACCGTTTCACCGTTACACAGCAGAGCAGAAAGGCGCAGGTTACCCAAGAGGTTCGGGCAATTCAAAAAGAGTATGAGGCGCTCGCCGCCAAGCTTGATGAACTAGAATCTTTGAAAGGCGAATTATCGGCATCAGCGGACCAGGCAGAGAAGATTAAAGGGCTTGAGGGTGATATTAAGCAGCTTAAGGAGAAGGGCACGCTTAAGCTTGCAGCTCTTGAGGCAAGTGGATCGTTTCCTGAAGTTGCTCGTCTCTATCGCGGCTTGTTTGCAGCACGAACTGGTGAGCTTGATAAGGCTAAAGAGGCCCTGGCGTCGGTATCCTGGGAGCAGTATCCCGCCGCTTCATCAGAGCGTTTGGTAGCCGAGCTGGCAAGTCTTGCTCTGGCAAAATCGCTCGTGGACTCAGAAGTTCATAGAGATGTTGCGCAGAAAGCTCTGGTGGCCTTGGCAGAGCGGGGAACTGTTGCTGCTGCGCAGGCGGTTTTGGCTCTACAGGCGCTTGCTCGCACTGATGAGGAGCGAGGTGCAGTTGATAAGCTTACCGAGGGTGTACAAAAGAGGCTTCCATCGCAGCGCAAGTTTCTTAGCGGTGTGAGTGAAGATTAGGAGCAGCGAGTCAGAGAGTATGCCTTATCGACTCATACTCTTCCTTTCTCTTGTAAATATCCTAAGCTTTTTTGATCGATACATAGTTCAAGCAGTAGAGCCGATCTTAAAGGTTGATCTAGGTCTTACAAACCAACAGTCGGGTTTGTTGGGAGCAGCTTTTGTCGTTGGATACTGCATTTTTTCGCCGCTCTTCGGTTTTCTAGGTGCACGGGTCGATAGACGGCTTTTGATGTTTATCGGACTTGTGGCGTGGAGTCTCTGCACAGCGCTTACTGGATTAGCTACTGGGTTCCTCTCCTTCTTTTGTGCCAGGGCGCTCGTTGGTATTGGTGAGGCAAGTTTTGGGGCGATAGCTCCGGCATATCTAAAAGGAAGAATCCCTGACACTATTAAGCTCAACACTGCTCTTTCGCTCTTCTACGTCGCTATTCCAGTTGGCTCTGCGCTGGGTTACGTCGCAGGTGGTGAAGTCGCCAGTCGCTTTGGCTGGCAGACGCTATTCTTTTTAGCGTGCGCACCGGGAATATTACTAGCTCTAGGCTTTTATTTTGTAGCGCCTGAACAGCGTGAGCTCTCGTCACTTGAAAGCAGTGCCACTGAAGTAAGTTTCCTTTCCGGTGTTGCTGCGATCTTTCGTTCACGGGTGCTCCTGCTTACGATACTTGGGTATGTGTTCAACACCTTTGCGCTCAATGGCGTGGCGATGTTTGTTGTCAGGCACGTTTCATCATTGGGTGTTGATGAGGCGAGCGCCCCCACATACTTCGGAGCAATCTTGGCTTTGACTGGGTTTATCGGGGCTCTTGGTGGTGGTGCTCTGGCATCTCGTCTGGCTGCGCGGGCTCAAACGCCAAGTTACGGATTGTTGCTCTTCGTAGCCGCGACCACTATGGCCGGCACTCCCTGCCTTGGACTGGCGTTCTGTGCTTCGACCCCGTTTGCCTTCTTTGCTATGTGTTTTGTCGCGCAGTTAGCACTCTTTGCTGGAGTGGCACCACTTAACACGGTACTGGTTTCATGCGCTCCAAAAGGCTTGGAGGCGCTGACACAGGGGGTTACAATATTCCTTATACAGCTTCTTGGGGCGGCGTTGGCGCCAGTTGTGATCGGAGGTGTGGCGGATGAGCTCATCCATCGCGGGTTAACCGCGCAGGCGCTCTCGTACGCTCTTCAGATTACAACTGTTGCCATGGCGCTGTCGGGTGTTATCTGGTGGTGGGCTGCCATCTGCGAAAGCAAAGTTGCGAGAGGATGATGGGCATCACTGTTCCAGCGAGCGTTACGATTCGTGAAGTCGGTCCGCGAGAGGGCTTTCAAGCTCTGCCATCTTCTTACCCCACAGAGAAAAAAGTTGAACTCATCTCTCAATTAGCTAAAAGCGGTCTAAAGCACATCGAAGTTACTTCGATGGTGCGTGGCGATAAAGTTCCTCAGATGGCGGATGCAGAGCAGTTGATCGCTAGCTTGCCCGAGGTCGTGGGCACCCAGTACACAGCCCTGTATTTAAATACGAAGGGCTTCGCGCGGGCTGAAGCAACTACGCGGCTTTCAAATGAAGGGTGGCTCTACACATCCCCTAGCGAGACCTTTCTGCGGTCTAACAACAATATAAGCATTTCGCAGTCGCTCGATTCGATGCAGGAGTGGGCAAACTGCTTTCAAGCAGCAGGTAAGTCGATCTCGGGGTTGATGGTCTCAACCGCGTTCGGTTGCGAGTACGAGGGTGCAATGTCCAGCACTTCAGTTGCAACACTCATCGAGCGCTTTGTAGAGAGGGCTACGGTCATAGGACAGCCAGTACGCGAAGTGTGTTTGGCGGACACGGTTGGGCGTGCAAACCCAACTACCGTTAGAGAGTTAGTTGCGATGGTCTCGTCGATGGGTGTTGTGGTCTCTCTCCATCTTCACGACACGTGGGGGTTGGGTTTATGTAACGCCTATGCTGGTCTTGAGGCTGGAGTAGCTCTTTTTGAGACATCAGTTGGTGGTCTCGGAGGGTGTCCGTTTACGCCGGGCTCAGCGGGTAACCTTGCTACTGAGGACCTTGTCTATTTGTGTGACTCTTTAGGTGTGGTAACTGGTCTAGATATCAATACATTGTGTGCTGCCGCCGAGTTCGCTGAAGCGTTAATTGGGCAGCCCCTTCCAGGTCATGTATACAAAACCAAGCGACAGAAAAAAGGAATCGTCTAAATTTCTCTGGTTGAAAACTTCTCGGATGGTGATTAACCTTACTCTAATGGAAAGCTTCTACGTACCATACATGGGTAAGAAACCAGCAGCAGTGAGCATAAACGGCCACAGGTTGGTTATCTTGACTCATGAAAAAGATACGCTCGAAGAGGATCTCGACCTCCTTGGGGCTGACCGAGTTAAGTCGGTCAAGGTAGGTACCACAGATGATGACCAAGAACAGTTTCTCGGGAAGATAGCGCGGCAAGTCGATGGAGGCGTTGTCATTGCTCCCTCTGGCATCGGCCTGCGGGATGTCATCAAGAATCTAGAGACAGAGCTTCCGTGGCTTCAGTAAAGCCCAGGCAACGGCTGGCAATCAACTACGCTAGCATTCTTGTGCTCTTCTTTGCCCTGGTGGCTGCCGTTTCTTGCTTAACTGGCTGCGATATCGGAACAAAGCGCCGGCCGCCTGGGTTGTTTACGTTGGGCGCTGTTAAGGTGCTACGGGGCTCTCCTTTGACGGTCTTTCCGGAATTAAAGATAGCGGTGCGTTACGACGCAGGTGGATTTTCTGCGATGAGTACGGCGTGTACTCATGACCTCTCTCCTTTGGTGCGCTCCGGAACGGGTGAGAAGGAATATTGGCGATCGATGTATACTACAAGCGAATATGAACTCGATGGCACCGTCCGCAAAGGTCCTGCCCGCTCGAATCTTCCCTATTATGAGCTGCGGCTAGCATCGGGTCAGTACGGCGGCGAGCCTGATACGCTCTTTGTTATGGTTGGGGTTGAGCGGCCGCGGGAGTGGCGCCTGGCAGGTCCGTAATGCCTTCTTGTGGTTGCTGTGAGAGCGTAAGAGCAACTACCGGAACCTGCTGATACCAGAGCCATGCGTTCTCGATTGTGGCGAGGTTCTCTCTGCTCTTGGTGGATTTGAATTCAACAAAGAGGTCGCGCGGAGAGCCATCAGTAGACGGCATAAAGAGCAGAACCTCGTCCTTATCAGCAGACAGAGTTGCTCGGGTTAATTCGTCGGCTACTGGGGTATCGCTTTTTGTGCGTATCGAAAACACTGCGGGCTTAAACCCGCGGAAGCGATACGTTGAGTCAGCTACCTCAAGAGTTACTTTAACCTTGTAGTCACTAATCTCAACGTTTTTAACACTGATAGATGCGGCAGGCGGTATACGCTGCTCTCGAGCGAGCGAAGCAAAGAGTAGCAGCAGTGACAGAGCAAGGAGCTTTAAGCCTGTAGCCGGGCTAAGGAGTGTTGCAAGCTGCTGTCTCCCTTGAGCTTCGAGGGTTTTTAATCGATCGCTGCGGTAGGGCACCAAACCTGCCGTGCGCCATTCATACTCTTCGATGAACACAACTGCAAAGGCCAGAGCGGTGTAGGTGCTTAAGAGCCAAAAGACGGCTTCTGCTGAAGCTGCGCACGCATTAATCCACAGCGAGCGGCCGTCGGGCTGGAGTGCCAATATTGCCACTGTCACAAGTGCCGTGATGCCGAGTGGCCCAAGCAAAGAGCGCAGCGCAGCTTGAGGTTGCTGCCTCGCTATTCTTATGGCTGACTGGGCGCTATTTCTTATAGTCTTACCCAGTAGCGCAGTCATTGCAAAGAAGAAGTAGTAGCGCAGGCTCCAAAAAATACCCAACCCTACCGAGGCTATCAGCGCCATCTGTATGGCTGAGTTGTTTACGAATTCAGCTAGTAGTCTGGGTAGTGAAAGGGTGCACCATATTCCGAAGCCCCAGAGAATAATCCGCCTAGCCGTGATGATTCGAGCGTGGTTCGATCGTGCGTGGCTCTCAAACCGCGCGCTCCACCGCAACGCTATGAGCGATACAACTACAAGTTGCAGTGTTCGGTCTGCTACAAGCAGAGTTAGTACTGTTGAGAATTCCTCGAGGGGAAGTAAGGTGCTGGCGATTGTGGTTACACTCAAAAGCGCCAAAAGAGGGAGCAAAAAGACCACGTCGGCACGGAGCATCCCAGCAGCTATGCGGAAGGGGTCTGGTTGGCTAGGGGACGGTGTGTTGGCAGAATCTGTTGTCATGCCAGAAAGATAGCGCAGATCGCCGTTCAATCAAGGGGTTTTGCCTAGTTTTCCTCAGGACTTGGACAGAGACAGCCGATATCTAGAGTTGATGAACTCTATTTTCCTTCTCGGCTCTGATGACGCACAGCTCTCTGCGCTCCTGCAGAAGCTTGGTTACGCCGTTGTTAAGCCGACTACAACTGAGCTTTTGGCTGAGGTTGTCGCTGCTGGTAGCGATGTTATCGTTATCGATAGCCGCTTCGTTCCAGAGTCTGCCGAGATGTGCGCTTTCTTGAGATCGCAGCGCGAGACGCGCGAGACTCCTATAGTTCGGATAGCGGAGCCGGTGGAGGCAGACAGCAACCAAAGCGAACCTATCAGTGAGCTTGAGGGAATTGAAGATGTAGTGGCGCCTTATTCTGTGGGGCGATTGGTTGGAACCATAGCGACCACGTTGCGATTGCGTAAGTTAGCCGGTGCGGACGAATCCAAAGCAACGTTGGCAGAAATCAACCTTGCGCTCCGGGACTATAATGAGCGGTTTCGGCGTGAACTTGAACAGGCACGTGGTATTCAGCAAGGCTTACTGCCAGAAACGCTTCCGAGAGATTCTCGGTTCGATTTGGCAGCGTCCTACAATCCTCTCGAAGAAGTTGGTGGTGATTGGTACTTTGCGTCTCAGGAAAAAAGCGGAGTCCTTACTCTATGTATATCTGATGTATCAGGGCACGGGCTCTCAGCGGCTTTTATTAGCAGTATGACTAAGCTGGCCACCGTTGCTGCGTACGACGCTGATGTGGCCAAGCAGCTCGAGAAAATCACAGCACTTCTTGGGCCGCAGCTTCCCTGCTCTACATTCGTGACGATGGGGTTATGTCGATATTTGCCTGAGAGCGGCGAACTTGAGTGGTGTCGAGCTGGTCACCCACCTGCGCTGCTTGTGCGTCGAACCGGAGAGCATAAGCTCGTAACAGGAGAGGGGTTTCCGATTGGGTTTATAGAGGATGCTGCCTGTGAATTGCAGCGCGAACGGCTTGAGCCCGGCGATGTGCTACTGCTTGTCACCGATGGTGTTACCGAGGTTCAAAATCGAGCGATGCAGGTCTTTGGTACCGACCGTTTGGTTGAAGTTTTGCGCAAGAGCAGTGCTGATTCTACCGCGGCGCAGATCGTAGGAGCCGTAGTCGATGCGATTGATACCTTTCGAGAGGGGCGCATTTTGAAGGACGATGTAACCCTTGTGCTTCTCAAACGGCTTGCATAGCGGTATCGTACGGAAATGGTCCACTTCCACCCCGCGTTAAGCGGAATGCCATTCGCGTTCTGCCTCTTGCTCAGCATGCTGGAGCTAGCTCGCTTGGTGCCCACCTGGCGTGGGGTTGCAGAAGCAGCTCGTAAGCCGGTAGTAGTTGCGTGTGGCGTGAGTGCAGCGGCATCATTTGCGAGTGGCTACCACGCAAGTAGCTTCTTGAACGACCTCTCTCCTAGCGTTGAAGAGGCACTGGGCTCCCATCACGCGTGGGGGCGCATGGTGCTTATTAGCTCAATTGTAATGTGCGCTCTTTTCTGGATAGCAAAAGTTGCT